>JAEESA010000214.1 GCA_016286115.1 Lachnospiraceae bacterium | reverse complement strand
CTGACCGACAAATCCGTCGTCGTCATAAGCGCGACAAGGGTTTCGCCGAGATAAAAGGCGAGTCGGGAAGCGAATTAAAAGACGCAAAAAGCCGATTATATATCTCAGAAACGGGATGTATGATCGGCTTTCGTTATGGAGGAATTGTTATGAAAAAAATTGTGAGAAAGATCCATGCGAAAGATGTCCTGATGATCCTGCTCGGGACGACGCTGCTGACGATCGCGCTCGAATATGTGCTGGATCCGTCGGGGCTTGTGACGGGCGGCGTTTCGGGCCTTTCGATCGTGATCAAAAGCCTCGGTGCAAAGGCCGGCGTGGATATACCGCTTTGGGTGAGCAATGTCCTGCTGAACGTCCCCATCTTTATCTTTGCATGGAAAACGGATGGGCTGGCGGGAATCTTGCGAACCTTCCTGAGCTGGGTTATCATGTCAGTAGAGCTTGTGGTTTTGCCGGAGATCCCGATCCCGCACGATAATCTGTTCCTGGTCAGCCTGTACGGCGGCGTGCTGTTTGGCGCGGGGACGGGAATTTTGCTTTCGGTACACGCGACAAGCGGCGGCACGGATATGCTGGCAAACGCGATCATTCACCATGCGGCGAAACGACAGCTGGACCGGAGCAAAACGAACCGGACAACGAAGATGTTCCGACAGATCAGCTATGGCACGCTGATCGCGGTGCTGGACGGGATCGTGGTCGTCGTCGGCGCGCTGGTGTTCCCGTTGGAGCATACGCTGTACGCGCTGATCTCGATCTACATCATGGGCAAGATCACGGATCTGATCGTGGACCGCGGAAAACAGGCGAAAATGGTCATGATCATCTCGGATAAATATGAGGAGATCGCAAAGGCCGTGATGACGGAGCTGGACCGCGGGGTGACGTCGCTGCACGCGACCGGGATGTATTTAAACACGGACCGGAAGGTGCTGTTATGCATCTGCAGCCGGCGGGAGCTCGTGGAGATCAAGGATATCGTGAAGGAGCATGACCGCAGGGCGTTCTTCACGATCGGAAGCGTGAATGAGGTGCTCGGGGAAGGGTTTGTTGAGACCTGGAGCTAAAGTAAATGGGGTCATAAAACCGCCCCATATTTAAGGAGGATGGAATGAGTCTGGTTATTGTGTTGATCCTGGTGGGAACACTGGTGGCGACTCTGCTTTTTATGGGGGCTTATATCGCAAAGATCATTGTCGGCGGAAAGCGGCAGACCATGGAGGAATCCTGGCAATGGCAGATGGAGCATGTTCCCGGCGCAAGAGCTTTTCAGAGGTCGGATTTTAAGGACTACATCGTGAAGAGCTATGACGGGTACGAACTGCACGCCGCGGAGGTTTTGGCGGAAACAGAGACGGACCGGTGGATGATCATGGCGCATGGGTACACGGATACGCGGTATGGGATGCTGAAGTATATCCAGTTTTTCCATAGGCTCGGGTTTCACTGCGTGTGCTATGACGAGCGGGGGCATGGAGAGAACCGCCCATATCCTTGCAGCTACGGGATCCGTGAGGCGAAGGACCTGATGGAAGTACTTTCGGACCTGTATCGGAGAAAAGGCGAGGGGATCCGCGTCGGCCTGCTCGGGGAGTCGCTCGGCGCGGCCACGGTGATGACGGCGCTAAAATACAAGCCGAAGGTGGAGTTTGCCGTGGATGACTGCGGCTTTGTGGAGATAGTGCCGATCTTAAAGGCGGGGATCAAAAAAGCGGGCCTGCCATCATGGATGGTGTATCCCGCGTCGCTCATGGGAAAACTACGGTACGGCGTGAACTTTACCGCCGCGAGGCCGATCGATTCTCTGACTGAAAATACGGTGCCGATGCTGATCATGCACGGCGAAGAGGATAACTTTATCTTTCCTTCACACAGCGAACGCGCGAAAGAAACGACAAAGGGCTACGCCGAGCTGCACCTGATCCCGGGAGCGGGTCATGCGGGCAGCGCTATCGTAGCCCCTGAAACATATCTGAAGATTTTACAGGATTTCCTTGAAAAGAAAGCCTAATTCTTCTCCATCTTCTTGATCACGACCATCGTAAGATATTCCCCTCTGGCGGTGATGCGGATGTCGTCGGCGAGGGCGGTGATGATGTTCTTCTCGTACACAAAATCGTCTTCCGCGCCCTGCTTGTAGGCGGAATAGGAAATCTCCGAATCATTGGAGTTTCCTGAGTTTGCGATCATTTTCCGGATCATATCCTTAAAGCTTCCCGAAGATTCGGTCAGACCGTCCGTGGAGATCTCATCCAGCGCCTTCCTGCTGTCCTTATCGATCCAGGTTCTGATCTTCAAATGGAGGTAAACCTTTTCACGGGTGCCCTCCACCCAGTAGCGGGCTTCCTTCCATTCCGTGATACCAAGCGAGAAGTTGATCATCTCTTCTGTCAGAAGCTCAAGCGCAGTGCCGTTCTTTTCGCCGAGGCTGTAGTACTCCGAAAACTGTCTGATTTTTAAGACCACTTTGTCGATATTTTCGGGATCGGGATCGATCAGCACCTCGTCGGTTTTGATCTTTGTATTTCTTCTGTGCTTCTTAATGGAGTGCTGCGTTTTGGTGTAGTCGACTTCCTTCTCTTCCTTATTCACAACATTGATATAGTTGTAAGGTATTTCAATGCCGTGCTTTCTGAACGCTTGGACGATCGCGATCCGCACCTCGCTGCAGGCGAGGAAGTTGTCGGTCTCCGGCTCTGTCCAGATCACCGTCTCCAAAATAAACGCGCTTTCTCCGTAGGCGATAAGATACACGTCTCCGTATCCGCCGAGGTCGACGTTCTTTTCATTGTTCGGTTTGGTATGCGGACAGTTTTTCACAGCGTCACGCACGAGCTGGATCGCCAGAGAAATGTCCGAATCGTAGGATATGGGAACTTGAATGAAGGATCCTCGCAGTTGTTGTCGGAAGCTCGTATTGAGGATGATCTTCTGATCCATTTCGCTGTTGGGGACAATGTATCGGAGCCCGTCCATGGTCTTTAGGATGATATTCCTTATGGTCATGGCTTCCACGACGCAGGCCTTTTCCATCCCCGCCATGATGACCCGGTCCCCGATCTCGAAAGGCCGGTCGATACTGAGCATGAGCCCCGCAAGGATATTTTTCAGGATGTTCTGCGCAGCAAAACCGATCACGGCGCCGATCACGGCCGCAGAGCCCAGCACACTCTTCCAGAGGTCTGAAAACTCCGGGAAGAAGGACAGATCGGTCAAAAAGCAGGCAACGATAAAAATGATGCGAAGGAGCCGTCTGAAAAAGGAGTAATGCAGTCGTTTCTGTTTGCGGATCAGTCTGATGAAAATGTACTCGTTTACAATGATCACCGCTATGAACGACAATGTTGTAACGAAGATTTTTCGAAATATTTCCATTTTAATTATTTAATGAATTAGTGACCTAGTGAATTAGTTATCCGTCGAGGCTTCGGACCCAAGCTCCGCTTCGATCTCGCTGTCTTCTTCGTCAACCCAGTCCTCAACCGTGTTGGGGTCGTAGTCCCACTGGGCATCCTTTTCGTCGATGATCTCGTCGTCCTCGATCAGCTTCTCGCCGACCACTTCGTTCTCGGTGGAGGCTTCGGTTTCGCTTTCCTCGGAATTCGCAGCAGATTCATTGGTCGCGTCAAGCGCTTCCAAGCCATCGTCCTCTTCGGTCTTGGTGAAGAAGAGATCCCATGCCGTCTTATCCTTGTCATCCGTCCAGACCATCTTGTCTCCGTTCAGCAAGAACGAGCCGGTGCCGTCGGTGTAATCGGGTTCCGGAAGCGGCAAAAGCGTTTCGTCCCCGAGATCGACATCCGGCAGCTCTACGCTGGTGTCGTAAGACGTTTTGGTGGCGTCTTTATAAATCAGAAGGTCTGCGTTTGTCGGATCCTCTTTGGCGTTCATTTCCCAATTGGAGCCGACGGCGCTGTCTTCCAAAACTTTCGTGTAACTGACGCTGATCGAATAAGGCGTTTCCTCATTCGTAAAGTCAGTCGAGATCGTAATGCTGTAAAGCTCCGTTTCGTCTTCCGACATGGCGCTCCACGTACCGGTGAACTTCTCGTCTGTTGGCATCGGATAGACCTCGTCGGAGAGCGTGATCTCCGATACGTCCGCCGTTTCCATCATGGTTTCCATCTGGGCGTAAGCGGTCGGCGACACTTCGGTTTTCTTCTCACCACAGCCCTCGCCGCAGCCCGCCAAACCCAAAGCAAGCACAGATATCATTCCGATCGAAACCGTTTTCTTCCAATTCATCTTAGTTAATTCCTTTCACGTTGTGGAGGTCCGAACCGTGAGACCATTATCGAAAAAGCAGCGCGTGGACGCTACGCGTTACTTAGCGATCCAGTGAGCTTGCGAACTGGGAGCTTAGTAACGTACGCAAGCGTCCCCGAGCGCAAGCGCCGCTGCGATTCGATGATGTGTCTCACGAGCCGGGCGTCCCATCCTTCAATTCGTCCAGCGACACCTGCCGTATCTCGGGAGCATTTCGTTTCACGTTCTCATCCTGCGTGGCAATGATCAGAGAAATTCCCTGGGAATGCGCGATCTTAAAAAGCCGCAAAAGCTCAAGCGAGTTCTGGGGATCCAGGTTCGCCGTGGGCTCGTCCGCCAGCAGGACCGACGGGTTGTTGACCAGTGCACGCGCAAGACAGACCCTCTGCTGCTCCCCGCCGGAGAGCTCCGACGGCAGGCGCTTGTGCAGGTTCGTAAGACCCAGAAGCTGCAGGAGCTTGGAGATCTTGATATGGGCGTCCTTGCGGCTTCCGCCCGCCACCATCCGCGCGATCGCGATGTTGTCGTATACGTTCAGATCCGGCATGAGGCGGAAATCCTGGAAAACGATGCCGATGTTCTGCCGGTATTTCGGAAGCTTTTTCGCGGTGACGCGGGAAAGCGGCGTGCCGTTGACGACAATGTCGCCGCCGGTGGGGCTCACTTCCTTTAAGAGCATTTTGATCAGCGTACTCTTTCCGCTCCCGCTCTCTCCGGTCAGGAACACAAAGTCCCCTGTGTCCACCTTAAAGGAGAGATCCCGAAAAACCCGGGTCCTGGTATGCAGTTCTTCATTTTCATAAGTCATGGAGACCCGTCGAAATTCAATCATCCGCTTTATTTTTTCTTCTTGTTCTTATATTTGAACTCTCTGCGCAGCGTCTCGATCTCAAGTTCGATCGCGGAGTCCTGGACAAGACCCATCCTTTTTGCCACTTTGATAAGATTCTTAGTTTCCTCGGACGCGTTTTGCTGCTCTTCCGGACTCATCCCGCGCAGCCGGTTCATGTTTTTAAGTTCTTCTTCATCGACGGTCTGGGTGTAGGAGCTCATCGCGATCATGTGGAGCCTGTTATACATATATCTCGCCTGCGCCATGATCAACGGCAGCTTGTCTTTGGCTTCTGCCCCTGCGCTTTTCATGGCTTTCGTTTCTCCGTGGATCCTGAGTTCATCAAAGAGTCCCATATTCTGCGTGACCTTCGTGATCGTATCCATCGATTCCATTCGACTGGCAAGAAGATAAAAATCCATGATCAAGTCAGCGTAATTTACGTAATCCGTGTCGTCGTTCAGATTATTCAGCATACTCACGATCGTTATATTATAGGTATTAAGAAGCCGTGTGGTCATCTTGTACGCAACAGGCCGTATCGTTTCTTTCCTGATCTTTACTCCATCTACAAGCTTTCCTTCCTCATCCTTCGGGATCAGTCCGTTTGCATACTCGTACATGGTCTTTTTCATCACTTCCAGTTCTTCATCGGTTTTACCGGAAAAGTTCATCCTGTT
>JAEESA010000213.1 GCA_016286115.1 Lachnospiraceae bacterium | reverse complement strand
CGTTGTTGGTAAGCTCTCCTGCCTTTTCAGCCATAATTTTTTGTTCCTCTGCAGCTGCTGTTGACGGCAGCACTGTCAATGCCATCATGGCTGCCATAGCCGCTGCGACTAATTTCCCTGGGTTCATAAAACATCTCCTTTCCTCTATTGATCTTGTATCAGCGTAGTTTTGATCTCTTGTACGAAATTTTTTATCTCTTCGACACAACGTTTCTTGATAAACTGGAACTCATCATGTAGTCTATGTCTTCGTTCATCTTCTGAATTACCTGAGAATCCGTCCCCCTCCGACCACAGTATCCCCGTTATAGAAAACCACGGCCTGGCCGGGCGTGATCGCGCGCTGCGGTTCGTCAAACTTCACATGGACCTGCCCGCTGCCTGCCGGCGTGATCAGCGCAGGCTGCTCCGTGTGGCGATAACGGATCTTCGCCTGTACGCGAAGCGGTCCGGTAAGCTCTTCCACAGAGATCCAGTTCAGTTCGTCCGCAGTCAGTTCATCAGTGAATAACGCCTCATTCGGCGCCAGTGTCACCGTATTTTCAGTCATATCCTTTGCCGTCACATACATGGGACTGCCGAGAGCGATCCCGAGCCCCTTTCTCTGTCCGATCGTGAAACGCACTGCGCCGCGATGGGTGCCGAGTACGGTTCCATCGGTCCCGATGAAATTCCCTTCGGGATAGGTCTTTCCGGTATAGGTTTCAAGAAAAACGGCATAGTCTCCATCGGGAACAAAGCAGATATCCTGGCTGTCCGGTTTGTGCGCGTTGACAAAACCCTGCTCCTCCGCAATCCGGCGGATCTCTTCCTTATGCATCACGCCAAGCGGGAACCTGGTATGGCCTAACTGATCCTGCGTCATGGAATAGAGAAAGTAACTCTGGTCTTTCTTCGGATCCACTCCCTTTTTCAGCAGATACCGTCCGTTTTCATGGTCGATGCGCGCGTAATGGCCGGTCACCAAAGTATCGCATCCCAGCTCCTGCGCCCGCCGGTACAGCCGGTCAAATTTCAGAAAGCGGTTGCATTCCAGGCAGGGGTTGGGCGTAAACCCGGTTTCATACGCGTTTACAAATTTTTCAATAACGTTCTTTTCGAAATCCTCTGAGAAATCAAAAACATAAAAAAGAAACCCGAGCCGGTACGCCACGCTGCGCGCGTCCTCCGCGTCATCCAGAGAACAGCAGGTCTGTCCCGTGCTGTTCTCAAGGTGACATTTCTCGGATAGTTTGTTTGAGATCAGTTTCATCATGGCGCCGATGCAGGTATAGCCATCCTTTTGCATCAGATAAGCGGCAACGGAAGAATCCACGCCGCCGCTCATTGCCACAAGGGCTTTTTTTTCCATGATCCGCCCCTTTTCAATTCTTTACTGTGCCAGACTTACACTCGCCTTCGGAACGCCGATCCGTTTCCGGCTCTTTTTCACTGCCTTTTTGTCCTTTGAATATTGGACAACGATCTCCAGTCCTTTCCCCTTTTTGTTTGTTCCGGCGCCCTTCAAAGAGTTCTTGTCGAACGTTTTCTTGGTGACCGAGCCTTTAAAAGTGATCTTCGTAACACCGGAACCGGCGAAAGCACCTTTCTTTACTTTGGTGACCTTTTCACCGACGATCACGGACTTTGCCGTTGTTTCGGCAATGGAATCCGAAGCGATCACAGTAACCGGGAGGGTCTTTTCGTTAGGAATGGTGATCTCGTTCGGAATTTCCAAAAGCCCGTCTGCAGTCGCTCCCCCTATAAAGGCAGCCTCACCGGCATCGATCATATATTCTTTCAGGGTTTCCTGTCCGGAAGGCGCCTTAATATTTGTTGCGAAGCCAACCGCGACACCTTTTTCATTCCTGATCACTATTGTGGTTTCTATGCGGCCGTTTGCTTCAATGGTTCCAAACGTCTCTGTTACGATTTTTTTATCCGAATCTGTGGTTCTGGTTTTCTCCACTCCTTTAAGAAACTTGTCGTTGGCGTCATAGTACTCAAGAGAGTACGTATAATCATCATTCGTGCTGGTTTTCTTTATCTCTATTTCCGTTGATCCGTCTGCATTTACCAGCACTTTAATCTCGGAATAGCCCCCCTCCTCGTTCTTTACTTTCCATGTAAGTTCTTCCGTCATCCTGCCATTAGGATCCTCGTTAGCGATATATTTCCAGTTACCATCTTCCAGAATGGCGTCATAGGTAATGATCTCCGTCTTACTGCCGTCTTCTTTGTTCTCAATTTCCGTCTTTTCGACAGAAGCGATCTTCTCTCCGTTGTACGTCGTAATCACCAGGACCTTCCTCCTGCCGCCTGCATAGATCGTAAGATCTGTAACGGTCTTTTTGCCCTCCTCATCTGTCTTTGTGTTCACCTTATTCCGGTTGCCCAGACTGTCTGTCTTAATGACCGTAACGGAACCATCCTCTTCCTCATATGTGCCGTCATCCCGCATGTCATCATCATCAATCGGTCTTTTTACGGTCACAACGGCCGTATCGCTGAGATCTCCGCAAACCGCCGTGATGCTTGCGACCCCTGCGTCCTTTCCGGTCACAACACCATCTTCGCTGACTGTCGCCACCTCTTCATCGGAAGAAGTCCAGGTCACTTCCCCGTTTCCCGGATACAGATCAGCTGTAAGCGAAACCGTGGCTCCGATCATGATTGATGCTTCCGGCGGAGTGATCTGAAGATAGGGGCCTACGGGCTCACTATTCGTTACAAGAACAGAAACCGTCGCGCTGGCGTCTTCAAACGCTGCGGTAATCGTGGCTTCACCTTCGGAAATCCCGGTAACTGCACCATCCTCGCTGACCATAACTATGCTTTCATCAGATGAAACCCAGGTTACTTCCCCGCCCTCCGGATTTGTGACTGCAATTAGTTCCACGGTATCCCCGACTTCCAGAGTTACTTCCGAAGGAGTTACTGTAACAGAAGGTTCTTCCGGCTCCGGTTCAGGTTCAGGTTCCGGTTCCGGATCTTCTATGGTCCAGCTCTTCACTTCGCTGTTGTGCTTCGGATCTTCCACGGCGATCGCCTTTACAACGGTACCATTTTCCGCCGCAACCGGATCTGCATAAAGGAAACACTGATCCTGACCGACCTTCGGAGTCTTTCCGTCAATCGTGTAATAAATCCGGTCTGCGCTTTCAGCTATAAGAGTAAACTCACCGTTATCATAGGCCATTTCCGGCGCATCCGCGTCCTCCGTGATCGTCGGGGGAGTCCCCGGTGTTTGATAGTCGGCTGACGGCTCGCAGTCCTGTGTACTTTTCGGAAGGAATACTTCAAGATGCGCCTCTGTATTATGCGCGTTTTGGGTGTCCAGTTCCTTAACCTTAGCTATATTTCTCAGGAAATATTTATAGACCTTATCCAACCCATACGTTCCGTCATAATCATCCCAGGTACAGTCGATCACATACCAGACATCATCGATCGCCACACGGTTCCAGGCATGCCCCGAACTGGTTTCCACGAATGCGTCGATCCCCTGCTTGTTGCAGAGCATATTAAACGCCACGGAATATCCCTCGCAAACTGTCGTATTCAGTGTAAACGTGCTGTACGCGGATTGGGAAAAAGACTCCTCTTCGTCCATATAATCCTCAGCACCATCAACCGCCCGATCGTTATACGTGACATTTTGACATAACATGTCATGGATCTTTTTGATCTTATTGTAGGTAGTGCTCTCTGCGCTCGCAGCGGAGTCGTATGCGGCCACCTTTGTCTTCATCAGCTGTGTGGCAGCCTTTCTGTCATCTTCCTGTAAAAATGCGTTGTACACCTTGGGATAGAGCATGCCTTTCGATGTATTGACCGAATATGCCTGTTCAAGGAAATAGAATTCCGGGCATGCTTCACGGAACATATAGTATAGGTCCCCGGCATCCTCAGCACTTAAAGACCCGATAGAAACCCCGGGCAATAACTGGTTTTCAAGATCGCCGCCTTCGGTCAGATAGACCATGCACTCCCTGGTCAGATCGTCAAACAGCTTCCGCGCATCAGGATCCGTGAGCTGGTTGTAAATAAAATACGAGGAATACTGCGTCCATTCGCTGTTCGTTTCAGCGTTAAACGGCGCGGAACCGACCACCCTCTTTTCAAATGTATAGTCCTTCGGCACTTCCTTGTCGGAGATAAAATCAACCTCCATCTTCTTATGCCCGTATTTCTTTGATGATTCAATCTTTTCCGGCACCATCTCAGCCGCGCCGACAAAGCCGACAGGCAGCCCCGTCAAAGTAAGAGAAGCAGCCAAAACGGCTGTTACAATTTTCTTAATCTTCATAGCAAAACCTCCATAAGATACTCTTGTTCCGATTATATAATGCCGTGTGGTTTCGCGCAATATCAAAACACGCGGTTTAGTCGCCGTTCACGGTCATGCTGTTTTTTTCATCCGCCGCCTTTTTCTCCTTGATCTTCTGTGCCCGTTTGTTCGTATCGATCGTTTTCCCGAAAACCACATAGGTATCAAACAGGTATTCCGTGACCAGATTAAAAAACATGTTAAGCCCGGTCACAAGATACTCATTCCATCCCGCCTTCTCCGCGAGATATTCCCCCGCGAGCGTGCTGATCGGCGTGAACACCGCGTAATACGCCGCAACCTTCAGCATCGCGATCGGGATGTTGGCCGTGGACCGGAAGGTGAACTGCCGGTTCAATGTAAAATTCCATAACACGGAAAGGATGAGCGCGATCAAATAGCACGGCCAGTACGACCATGTTGTCAGCTCATTCAGAAGCGTGAACGCAACGATCTCGATCACGCCGGCAGAAATAGAGAAGCCAAGGAATTTCAAGGCTCGGATCACTTCGGTTTTCTTGTCTTTCATAGGGAGTCCCTCACTATTCTTTTGCGGCACCATTTACCATATCTATCCTAAAACCGCTCTGTTCTTCTCCCTGAGATCAAAACTCTGCCGCCAAAGCGGAACCTTTGCTATTCTATCATTACGAAGATTGGATGACAACCGTTATGTATTCATGTTATGGAAACACTGATTTAATCATCGTTTCCTTAGAAGCCCCGGCCGGCGATCACGAGTAAGCTCCCTTGCAGCCTCTTCCCGCCACCTGCGCACCGCTTCATGATCCCCGGAAAGAAGCACGTCCGGAACTTTCTCCCCATTGTATTCAGCGGGTTTCGTATACTGCGGATATTCAAGGAGCCCGTTCTCGAAAGACTCCTCTTCCGCCCTTCCCGCCCGAAGCACTCCCGGAAGCAGCCGGATCACGGCATTAACGATCACCTGCGCAGGGAGTTCTCCGCCCGTCATGATATAGTCTCCGATCGAGATCTCCCGATCCATATGATGATAGATCCGCTCGTCCATCCCTTCAAAATGCCCGCAGACCAGGATCAGATGTTCCACCCCCGCCAGCTCCTTCGCCACGTTCTGCGTAAACACTTCTCCTCTCGGCGTCAACGCGACAGACAGAGCCCCATCACCTTTTCTGACAGCTTCCAGACACCTCAGCACAGGTTCGCACCGCAGGATCATGCCCCCTCCGCCGCCATAGGGTTTCTCATCGACATGCCGAAAGCTGCCGTCCGCAAAGTCCCTGACATCAACGATCTCAATATGAAGAGCCCCCACATCCACGGCTCGTTTCACCACATGCGACGAAAGGAACCCGTCAAACTCCTCCGGCGCGATCGTAAGGATCGATATCTTCATCACTATTCCAAACCCTTCCCCATGCACAGCGACTCCGGCATGTTGACATACGCTCCATAGTTCGGGATCGCTTTTCCACCGATTGTACCATAGCCGGTTCCTTTCTGCCAGCGCATAAGCCCTCCGCCCCGCCCCGGCAAAGC
>JAEESA010000212.1 GCA_016286115.1 Lachnospiraceae bacterium | reverse complement strand
TACGACGGCGAAAAAGAAAAAGATCCAACTAACGATCGACGGAGCAGCGATTGAAGGCGCGCAATACGAGATTCAGTATCGTAAGGGAAATGGTGCATGGAAAACGGTCACGACAACGGACACATCCTGCGTTCTGAAGAAGCTGAAACGGAAAAAGAAGTACACGCTGATGGTCCGCCTCACCAAAGAAATCGATGGCACGACCTATACCAGTGCCTGGTCTGCGGAAACAGTTGTGAAGACGAAATAAAAGACGAAAGGGTTATGGCTAGCTATCATGCCATAACCCTTTTTGCTATTTCACCTGTCTCCTGCGTTTCCGCTCATTCGACCTTTATCATCCACTCGCCAATTTGTTTACCATTCTTATTGTATACCGTCACCGTCGTCGTACCGGCAGCCTTTCCGGTGATAACGACCTTCTTTCCCTTCTTTTTCACCTTAACAACGGATTTATCGTAATTCACTTTGGCAGCTTTCTTACCGACATTGTAAGTAACCTTTTATGAATATATCATCATCGGTTAAAGATGCCAGAAAATCGGGATTAGACTGTTTCAACTCATCTATTATCTGCTGATAACCGGACTGGGCACTTTCAGTATCACATTCCATAAAGGTCTTCATTGTTTTCTCCTTTTTCCGATTACCTTTTTCACTGCTTTCCTGCCGGCCTTGGCCTGTACGCAGATCTTCAGCTTCTTCCATTATCAAATGACAGACCAAGCTTGCAAGTGATCGATTTCACCATCACCCCATCTTCCGGACGACGTACCTTGTAACTGCCGTGCAGTGCTCTGCAGCACCCTCCTTAAACTTCTCGTAGGACACTTCTTCCGAATCGTCCGCTTTGTCCGATATGGCACGAATAATGACAAAGGGAACGTTATTCAGATAACAGACCTGGGCAATCGCGCCGCCTTCCATTTCACAGCACATGCCCTGAAAATCGGAGACGATCGATTCCTTCTGCTCCTTTGATGCGACAAACTGATCTCCGGAACATATCCTGCCCTCAAATGCCTGTATGTCCGAAGCCACTTCTTTGACCGCTTCCACTGCTGTCGCTCTCATCTCTTCATCTGCGGGGATTGCGATCATCCGGGGAGAATCCAGTTCACCGCGCTGATAACCGATCGGGGTCAGATCAAAATCATGTTGAACGGTTTCTGTGGAGATCACAACATCCCCAATATCAATTTGGGCGTCAAGAGAACCTGCCACTCCCGTGTTGATCACCCTCCCCACATCATAATGATCGACCAGGATCTGAGCGCAGATTCCGGCATTCACCTTGCCCATTCCGCACTTTACAACGATCACATCCTTCTCATCCAGTTTTCCTTCACAAAACTCCATACCGGCGACGGTAGTGATCTTTTTGTCCGTCATAGCATCCTTGAGGGAATTGACCTCCTCATCCATTGCGCCAATGATACCGGTTCTGGCGGTCCCGGCCTTATTCCCCGTTCCGCAGCTGCTGAAAAAACACGTCACCCAAAGTGTACAGATCAATACCACTACTGTCGGTTTCTTAAATATCTTTTCCTTCATCTTTTGATCCTCTCTTAAATATCCGCCTCATAGATATGCCTTGCTTCCGTCTTGGGAAATATCTTTTCTGCGATCCTCGCGGCTTCATCCGTCACCACATCAAATCGGACTTCGCGGTCTCTGTAGTTTTTCTTCATCTCCTTTGCCGCAAGGATCAGCATAGCCATCAACGCTTTCCCGTCTCTGGAATAAAGGTAGGAAAGCCAAAGATTTTGGGGCTCTCATTTTTGAATTTCTTTGCATGGAGCTCCAGGTCGCTGTTTCCCTCCTGAGCAAGAGTCTGATAGCGCTCGGCTTTTGCCTCCAGATATTTTTCAAGCTGTCCCATCGTATGCTCCTTTTTTTTATGCTTCATCAGCTCATCTGCTGCATACCCTTCAGGCCGCCGGTTCCTTTCATTATAAAACGATAGTTCAAACTTGCAAGTGATTGTTAGCCGAAGCGACTGGATTTTGGGTAAAAGGCCACCACCCGAAATCAGTCCTCCCAAAACAATTCATCCAGCGTTTTCCCGAGCGCTTTACAGATGCTGATGCATAAGTTGATCGTGGGATTATAATCCCCTTTCTCCACCGCGCTGATGGTCTGCCGGGAGACGCCCACCAGTTTCGCGAGATCGTCTTGCGAGAGATCAAGCCCGGCTCTGGCGGCTTTCAGCTTAAGGTTCTTCATACTCACTCGCCCCCTTCTCTCTTGTCCATGGCTCTCTTCACAAGCATTTCCACAGCAATCACAACGAACAACAGGCCGCAAAGCAGGTTCAGGAAGGAAAGCTGGAGCTCTCCGCCCTTATACAGCTCGCCTCTTACGAGGTTTATGATCGAAACCGCAAAATTCAATCCACCGATCATCGCCATGACCACGATAAGCCGGGACATGTTGGTATTCAATCCCTCATAGGCATCATGGAAAATACTGTAGGTCACCTGTGCAACGGTTCCCGCAAAGATCGGAATGAAATAGCCTGTCTTTCCGAGCGCCTCTGTCCCGACTTCAAGCCCATTCATGATCAGCAGTACCATACAAGCGATCAACGCCGTATAAAACCCATACATATACGCTTTTCCGCGGACAGCCAGCTGCCTCTCATCATACTGCGTCCGGGATTTCCCGTCCTTATTTATCGCTTTCATGACCAACACGATGGCCACTACTCCCGCCATAATTCCAATCACAAAGATTAAACCAATCTCACCTGACATTTCTCTACCATCCTTTCTTTTCCTGCCCACATAGCATTTTATTTCCGTGGTTCCACGACGTTCTCTAAAAGCTTTCTGAAAGCATACTATCACCACGATAGCATTATGTCAAGTATATTTTACATTTTATATATTATATTTTTACTTTTGCTATTTTCGCGCAATCTCGCATCAGATGATCAGATCAGCCCATTCCTTCAATATTTGTCTTTATGCGTCCGGCAGATTATGTTAAAATACGAAAAGGCTGGCTCGTCAGCCCTCTTTGAAATACCTACCTGAAAGGAGAATACTGATCATGAAAAGAAAAGTTCTTAGCGTCACTGCATTACTGCTCTCCGCCTCGATGCTGCTGTCCGGATGCTCGATGGGTGGTGCCGCTCAAAACGCGGGAAACCAGGCAGACACTGCGACTGCTGCTTCCGATAGTAAGACGATTACTTACGACACCCCCCTGGTCGGAGTGGCTTCGGACTATTCCAACAAGGATAACTGGATGATCCTTCCGGATAAGATCACGAAGGATGTAGACACCTTTTATGTGTATCCCACCATCATCACGGATACGGATGAAGAGGCTCAGAAGATCGTGGATATAGACAACCCGATCATGCAGATCGGCGCCTATTTTACTTATGAAAAAAATGGCAGCGCCTTTGAGGAGAGCACCAACATCTTCGCGCCCTACTACCGCCAGACAAACATGGCCGCGGTAGCAGATCTCCGGGGACAGGATCTGGAAGATTTTCACCACCAGGAGCAGCGCACCGACATCTATGCCGCGCTGGATTACTATTTTGAAAACTACAATGAGGGACGCCCCTTTATCCTGGCCTCCCATTCCCAGGGCTCGATCCTGTTAAAGATCGCTCTGGAAGAGTATTTCAGGCTGCACCCGGATTATTATCAGAGAATGATCGCGGCGTACCTGATCGGCTTTTCGGTGACGGAGAGCGATCTGAAGAAATACCCGCACCTGAAGTTCGCGGAAGGGCCGGATGACACCGGGGTGATCGTTTCCTGGAATACCGAGGGACCCGGAAACAAAAACGCCGACAATATCGTTGTGGAGGAAGGCGCGATCTCTCTTAATCCCATTACTTTTACAAGGGATGACGCCTATGTGCCGGCCTCTGAAAACGTGGGAAGCCGCATAAATGATATGGCCGGGCTTCTTGAGGATGATTTGGTCGACTCCCAGTTCGATGCCGAAAAGCTCAACTCCGATGACATGTCGGTAGAGGAGCTGGTCAAAGGGGTAGTCGGAAGCTTCTTTACGGATTACCGCCCGGGTATCGGCGACGCCCAGGTGGATCCTGAGCGCGGGGTGGTGATCTGTACGACGGATCAGGTTCCCTATATGGAAGTCACCGATCCGAATATGCCGAATGTGTTCGGTCCGGCAAGTTTTCATGGATGTGACTACTCGCTGTATTACTACTGCATTCAGGAAAACGCGAAGACGCGTATCGAAAGCTGGAAAAAAAGCAATCCATCTGCAAATTAAAAAGTAATGCCCTTACAAGAAAATCGCCCGGAACTGATATTTCAGCTCCGGGCGGAGTCTATTACTATGCAGGCAGCAAATACTATAATAACGGAAACCGGCCATGGATCAGATCTGTTCTGCTCCGATATCAAATGGTGACACATACACCATGCTCACCTGATTGTTCTGATCCAGGCAGACGCCGAAGTTGCATTCTCCGTATAATTCACCGTTCTTAGCAAACTTTTCACAAAGCCATTCAACGGACTGTTCGATCTCGTCGCTGCCGTCTTCCTTTGTTGCGTACACAACAACACAATCCGGCGCGATCTTATAAGAGTATTTCTTTTTCTTCAGGACCTTTCCTTTCATGAAAATCCCATTCTGCATGTTGGATTTTTTGCATAAGAAACCGCCCTTTCCTTTCTTCAGGATGAGCTTGTTTCCATTGCGTTTTACCTGCACGCCGGAACTCATATTGGTCACAAAGTATTTACTGTCGGGTATTTTTTCAATATAGGTGCCTTCAACAGGAGCGGGCCCCCCTTCTGTCTCCAGAACGAACTGATAACCTATTCCCTCCGGACCGGGTTTCTGTGACTCCTGAAGGTACCAGGAAATGCAGATATAGTAAGTCGTATCAGGGGCAAGCTCCGCAAGCTTTTTGTTCTCATCCCCGGTTACGGAAATTCTGTATACATTATCTGAAAGCGCCTTGTCCGCATAGATATCAAGGTAATAGTATTTCTCTCCCGATGCGAGTAGTGTAACCTCGCCGGAGCCCGTAGTGAACTCAAACACGTCCAGATCCGGTTTTCCTTCGATGCGGCCGTATACGGTGGCATTCGGCATAACGGGCGAGGCCAGCTCGGCTGTGTCCGCTTCTTCATCCATCATTTCGATCAGATTGATCGTACCGCTCAAGGGGCCTCTATTGTCTCTGGCAATGCAAAGATAATAGGTCGTATTATATTGCAGCACAGGGTCTGCACATCCCACTCCTCCGAGTTCCTGAAAGTCATCAAGAGATCCGCCGCTGGCCAGAATATCCACTTCTTCCTTATCCCCCAGAGCCGATGCCAGATACCAGTCGGGATTCCAGTTTTGATCCGTCTCGAAGCTGAAAGAGTAGAAGGATTTCATAAATGAGGTCTTAAACTCATACGCGCTGTAGAAAAAATCCGTATCGTCCTTCGCCACGATCGTTATTTCCTCCGGCACGTTGTTGGTAAGCTCTCCTGCCTTTTCAGCCATTATTTTTTGTTCCTCTGCAGCTGCTGTTGACGGCAGCACTGTCAATGCCATCATGGCTGCCATAGCCGCTGCGACTAATTTCCCTGGTTTCATAAAACATCCCCTTTCCTCTATTGATCTTGTATCAGCGTAGTTTTGATCTCTTGTACGATATTTTTTATCTCTTCGACACAACGTTTCTTGATAAACTGGAACTCATCATGTAGTCTATGTCTTCGTTCATCTTCTGAATCACCTGAGAATCCGTCCCCCTCCGACCACAGTATCCCCGTTATAGAAAACCACGGCCTGGCCGGGCGTGCTCGCGCGCTGCGGTTCGTCAAACTTC
>JAEESA010000211.1 GCA_016286115.1 Lachnospiraceae bacterium | reverse complement strand
AAGAGCCGGGCGGGGCTTATTCAGCCTGGCCGGTCTATGTGACCGTAAAGAAGGAGACACCAAAGCTGATCACCGGGGGAGCGATCCTGACGGACGGGCCGTTATGGATGTCCATGCTGGAGAGAGCTTTTGCACACCTTGGACAAAACAGCTTAGGCGAAAAGAGAGGTTATCGCTCTTTGTGGTATGGCACCCCGGGTGACATGGTCTTTGCGCTGACAGGGAGAGTAAGCGAGGATATGTATAAGTATAACTTAAATCTGGCGATGGAATATGACGGGAAGAATTTGGAACATACCGGTGGCAGTATGGAAAACCCGGAAGTGCAGCAGGCACTATTCAATGAGTTCGCGACGGCAAAGAGCAGGGGCGTGATCATGACCTGCGGCACGAAGGAAAAAGACATGACCATAAAAGGGCTGAACGCGGGGCATGCCTACATCATTCTTGGGGCGGAAGAGATCGATGGAGAAAAATACGTGACTTTACGGAATCCCTATTCCAATATGACACTCGTTTATGACAAAGACGGTCAGGCGAGCATGGAAGGGTCTTATGTAAGTTCATCCGTGAGCGAATCCTGCGGACAGTTCAAGATCAAGTTCAAGGATTTCCTGGACAATATGTCGGGATTTTCGCGCACGAATTTGAAAAAGGAGATTAAATATGCAGATGTTAAGCCGGCAGATCAATCAGTGATACATAAACCTGTGCAGGATCAGAATTGAGCAGGTAATATCAAAGGAGAAGAATATGAGAACAGAGATCATTGACCAGAACAGAGTGCAGTCTTATTACGATTGCATCCCGGAGCCCCTGATCATGTCCATTAACAAGGGAAGGCTGAAAGCGGTAGGCGGTCTTTTTACGGATGAAAAAAAGGGCGCTGTGGTATGGCAGGAGATGAACGAAAGGGATGCGATCTTACGAAGCCTTTATGTTCTGCCGGAAGCGCGGCGGCTGGGCCTGGGCAGCCTTCTTTTAAAACCCTTAAAGGGAAAGCAGCTTACATTCTCCTATGAGGCTACGGAAGAACGCGCAAGCCTGGAACCCTTTTTTGACAATAACAATATCTTCTATGAACGCCATGATTATCCCGTGGGCCGGATCACGATCTCGAAGGCGGTGGAAGCGTTGAAAAAGAAGGGTGTGGATCAGGCGCATCCGATCGGATCTTATTATGATGAGCTTTTGAAGAATGAAAAGACGGAGGTTCTGCATTGGCTCGAGAATTTATGCAAGGAAAGCCAGACCGATTATACATCATTAAATCCTGCCAGTATCTTTTATCTTGAGCAGGGAAAGGTGAAAGGCGCGCTTCTTTTCAGCAAGGCGGAAAAAGGAAACCTTGGCGTGGATTATGTTTTCTGCGCGCATGGCGAGGAGGGCAGACTTGCGGGCATGATGAACAAGGCCATGACGCTCCTTTCGAGGCAGTTTAGAGTCGGTACGGAGGTCACGATGATGATGACGACGGAACGCGGGAAGAGGCTGTATCGGACCCTCTTCGGCGAGCCGGCGGATACGATCCCCGTCATCAGCGGCACACTGGACGGAGACCAGGTCTGGGATGATGATTTCTAAACTTTTCTTAATTATTTCAAAAACAGGTAGATAGATTTCAAAAAGGATGGTACACTACGAACAGTGCACTATCCTTTTCTTTTATTTCTTACTTCTTTATGCACTGTCATATATTGATCTGTTAGCAGAACTATTCGAGGCATAATTCCAAAAGACGAACGAAAAAGACAAAAACGAAAGGAACAACGGAAATGAAAAAATCTCAGAAAATTGCCGGGGCGCTTGTTGCAGCCGGTGCGATGGGAGCCGCGATCGGCAGCCTTGTCGGCGGGGGGATTTTGATCAGTAAAACGCTGATCCGTCCCAAGGGGACAAGCGAAGACATCATAGGAGAATTCGCGGATCTTGAAAAAATGAAGGAGTACGAGCTGAAGATGGCGCCCTGCGCCGAATGGGCCGAGAAGCAGGCCTATGAGGACGTGTATATCACAAGCCGCGACGGGTTGAAGCTTCACGCTTTTTACCTTGCCGCGAAGGAACCGTCGGATAAGGTTCTCCTGCTTCATCACGGCTTTACCAGCAAGGCAAAGGACAATATGACGCATGCCCGGTTTTTCCATGAACTCGGGTATGAGGTTCTGATGCTCGATCTCAGAGCGCACGGGGAGTCGGAAGGAAAGTATGTGGGCTTCGGCGTGCTGGACCGCTACGATACGGAAGACTGGCTGAAGTGGTGCGTGGATCGGTTTGGAGGGGATAAGAAGTTTGTCCTCCACGGAACCTCCATGGGAGCCACAACGGTGCTGATGGCGCTGGGCTGTCCCTATGCGCAGGAGCATGCTTCCGCGGTGATCGCGGACTGCGCGTTTACATCACCCGAAGCGATCTTTTCGCATGTAATGAAGAAGGATTATCATCTGCCTTCTTTCCCGGTTATGCAGATCGGCGAAGTGTATTCAAGAGCGCTTGCGGGGTACAGCTTCGGGGATTATTCCACGGTGGATGCGCTGAAGGAGAATAAGGTGCCGGTGCTCTTTGTTCACGGAGAAAAGGACAAGTTCGTGCCGACGTGGATGAGCGAACAGAATTATGAGGCGGCGGCCTGTAAAAAGAGGATGCTCATCGTGTCGGAAGCAGGCCACGGCTCCAGTGTCTTTGAGGACACGGAGCTGTATGAAAAGACGGAAAAGGAATTTCTTGAAGAAGTTTTGGTGTAAAAATAAGAAGTTTTGTTTTTGGGAGGGAGAAACATGAAAGAACTCAATATCAACGGAGCTGTGGTGCAGGCGTATCCTTTGACGGCAGCGCAGCGGATCCACTTTTACACCGTGAGCGCATGTCAAAGGCATGAGCTTTTGAACATCGGCACGGGTTTTTATCTGGAGTATTCGGATGTTGATTTTGACACGCTGAGAGAATGCATCTATGACGGATACGATAAGTTTGAATGCATGAGATTGCGCTTCAGCGTGCAGGAGGATGGTTCTCTCATGCAGTATCTGATCCCGAAGGAGGATCGGGAGATCAAATTCGTTGATTTTTCCGAATGGAAGGAAGAGGATGCGCATGCCGAGATGGAACGGTGGACCTGCATTCCGTTTCAGTGGGATAACGGGCCGATGAATGAGATCGTGATGATCCGGCTTCCCGGAGGCTATGTCGGCCTTTATATGAAGGTGCATCATATGACGCTCGATTCTTCGGGGATCACCCAGTTCTACAGCTATGTGCTGCAGCTCTACTGCTCGAAAAAGTTTGAAGGCACCGAAGCGCCGAAGCCGCCGATGAGCTATCTGAAGCAGCTCCTTCTGGATCTGAAATATGAGGACAACAGCCCGCAGCTTCAGAAGGATACGGAATACTGGCATAAATGGTTGGAGGCGCCGGAACCATTATACACGCCGTTCAGCGAGAGGAACCGCCTTCTTGAGCTCAGGGAACAGATGGGCAAGAAGAAGCTGAGGGCTGCCTTCCCCACCGGAAACATCGAAGCGGCGATCAAAGTATATGATCTTGAAAAAGAATCTACGGATGAGATCATGAAGTTCTGTACGGAGAATAAGGTGCCCGTGGCGTCGCTTCTCCTTTTAGGTCTTCGTACGGTATTCTCGCACTTCTCCGACAATCGTACAGACATCAGTGTGAAGAATGCGGTGGCAAGGCGGGGAACGCTTTTAGAGCAGAGATCCGGCGGAACCCGTATTCATTTCTGGCCGTTACGGACAGATATCAAGCCGAAGACGAGCTTTCTGGATGCGCTGCGTATTGTGCAGGCAAAGGAAAATGAGCTTTTGCGGCACGCGAACTATGACCCGATCCTTTATATGGGTGAGGTGAGTGCGCATTATAATGCGCCGCAGGGGGCGAGCTATGAATGCACCACGCTGACCTATCAGCCGCTGTCGATCGCGAACATGAAGAACGTGTCCCTGCCCGAGATCAATTATAAGAGCAAGTGGTACAGCAACGGAGTGGCCATGCAGCATGTGTATGTGACCGTGATGCACCGCCCCACGGACAACGGCATGAGCGTGCATTTCGAATACCAGAAGAACGAGGTGTCGGTGGACGAGCTGGAGAAACTGTATTACTATCTCTGCAGGGCGATCTTCCGCGGGATCGAGGATCCCACGCGCACGATCGGGGAGATCCTGGATTGGATGTAAACAGAGCGGCCTGTATGGTAAAATAGTGTTGAAAAAATAAAAAAGGAGAAAGTTATGTTAGACAAGATCAAGGAAATACTGGCGCAATATACGGATGTGGACCTTGACGCCGTAACGGAGGAATCCAGGCTGGCAGAGGACCTCGGGCTTACTTCATTTTCGATGATGAGCATGATGGGGGAATTCGAGGAAACCTTCAATATCACCGTGGATGAAACGGAGCTTACGGACGTGGCCACGGTTGGGGACATAATGAACTATATTGAAAAAAAGAGTGAGAAATGATGAATCCGGATGAGATAAAAACGATCGATGACCTGTTGCGTTTTGCGGTTCTTTCTTATGGGGACAAAACCTTTTTAAGGGAGTTCGAGGGAGAGGGCTTTCGCGACAAGGGATTTCAGACCTTCTATGAAGACGCGAGGAGAGTATCGGCATTCCTTAAGGCGGAGGCAGGCGGCGGGGAGATCCGTGCGGGCCTCCTTGGGAGCAGCAGTATCGGGTATCTGACCGGGCTTTTCGGAACCATGCTTTCGGGCGGGGTGGCGGCACCGTTGGATCCGCAGCTTTCCGTTGAGGAGATCGCGGACAATCTGAACCGCGCCGATATGTATCTCTTCTTTTATGACGCGCGGTTTAAGCGGATGATCGAGCGGCTGAAGGAGTTATGCCCCAAGATCAGGCGTTTTGTTTGTGTCAACGGAAAAGAGGAGGAGCTGGGAGAGATCCTTGCTTCAAATGAGCCTGAGGAGGCCCCGGCGGTTTCAGCGGACAGCTGCGCCTGTATCCTCTATACTTCCGGAACGACGGGGAAGAGCAAAGGTGTTATGCTCTCCCATGGGAACCTTACGGACAATGCCTTATGCTGTGAGGCGGAAGCGGACAGCTCGGACACGATCCTTTCGGTCCTGCCCATCCATCACGCCTATTGCCTGACTTGTGATTATCTGCTGGCGATCCGGTACGGCGTGACCGTCTGCATCAACGATTCCATCATGCATATCGCGCGCAACATCAAGCTCGTGAAACCGACCAAGATCCTGCTCGTTCCGATGATCGTTGAGACGATCTACCGGAAGATCATGGCGGCGCATAAGGAAAAACCGCTCGTGCCGATGAAGGTGATCGGCAGAACAGTATTCGGAAAAGAATTGAATTGTATTTTCTGCGGCGGAGCCTATCTTGCGCCCGATCTTGTGAAGGCTTTTAAGAAGATGGGGATCCCTTTGTTCCAGGGTTACGGGATGACGGAATGCTCCCCGCGGATCGCTTCCTCGAGCCTTCATGACCCGACGATCGGAGACGAGGTCGGCCTGATCGTTAAAGGCTGTCAGGTGCGTGTCGTGGAGGATGAGATCCAGGTGAAGAGCCCTTCGGTCATGCTGGGGTATTACAAAAATGAGGAAGCCACGGCCGAGATGTTTACGGAGGACGGGTGGCTGAAAACCGGAGATCTCGGTTATGTTAAGGACAACCGCCTCTATCTGACCGGGCGGAAGAAGAACCTGATCATCTTAAGCAACGGAGAGAACATCTCCCCCGAAGAGCTGGAAAACAAGTTCGCGAACCTGGAGTGGATGCAGGAGATCCTGGTCTATTCCGAGGAAGAACAGATCACGGCCGAAGTGTATCCGTTCCCTGAGTTTAAGGACAGGGCAGA
>JAEESA010000210.1 GCA_016286115.1 Lachnospiraceae bacterium | reverse complement strand
CTTCAGTCCCTCTGGAGACCATATTGCACCTTCATCCAGCGCAGAGCTGAGTTTCATGGGCGGGATCAGTTCTTCCTTCATGGGTGCGCGTGACAGCTGCCCTCCGACACCAAGGAGCTCCGCCATCCGTACGTGCATACCGTTCAGCGGCTTGTATTTGTACTCCGGAGAGCAGATATAGCCCTCATACATATCCACGCGTTCTCCATTTTTGACCTTCTCCACATAGACCGGATCCGTCTGTACAAAGTGAAGGTGTTTCACCTCCTCCTCTTTACGGATCTCAAAGAGATCATCCAGCCCATTTTCATCGATCACATTCCGAAGGATCTTCTTTTCCTCATTTTCTCCATTCATCCTGATCAGGAGCAGCGCATTTTTGTTCAGCTGGTCAAAAGACTCATTCTGCCTGTTATCAAACAGCGCGCTCCCTTCCCGGATCAGAGCTCTCATCTCCAGGGACTGCCCTTTTTGGCTTTCATCGGTCAGCTTCTGAAAAGATGTCTTTTGATCGGCATTCAGGTAACTGGACATTCTTACGAACCCGGCGACCTGATGGTAAAGACGGTCGTTCAGGATCTCGGCCATGGCATACTGCCGCCGTAAGATTGGATCCGAAGGGTCTTGACCATTCTCTTTCAGATAGCGATCCGGCACATTCTGATTCATCAGGACGCGGAACTTATTCGCCAGCAATGCCAGACATTCATTCCTCTGTTTCGCCATATCCGCAAGAAACTTTTTATCAGCCATGCGGGTGATGATTTTCCCGACGGGGCTATCTGCTCCGTTGGTAAGCGCCTTGAAACGGGCGGGGTTTTCCTGCTCCAGGATGGAAATCGAAGAAAGATATTCGGCCATATCCTTTGCTTTCGTCTTGCTGTTCTTCAGTTTCCTCTCCATGGCAGCGGGAAGCTTATCCTTCAGTTTCTGTCCCATACGCACATCCAGAAGGACATCCGGAACATCTGTGCTTTCATCACTCAGCCTGAGTCGAAGCTCACTCAGCTCACTTAAGGCCTGCTTTTTGATCTCCTTGATGAGGTTCAGGCGATACTGCCCCTGTGACCGCCGCATCCCGCCTCTGTGGACGATATAATTGTCGCATCTTTGGATCAGCCGGTTATATTGAAATACGATATCCTCCTTTGTATAGGGGTGCTTTATGATCTTTTCGCTTCTTCTTTCATCGGTTTCCGGAAGTCCCCGCAGCTTTGGAAAATCTGCTTTGAAATTTCTCCCGATATAGACTTCTCCCCGAAGAGCCAGCTTCATCGCCCAGACCGCCTCCTTGACGGCAATAAACTCATCTCCGTCCGTGTGATTTGGGATCTGGTTATCCAGAAGATCCTGATACTTATCCCGTTCCCGAAATGCCTTCTCTCTTTCCCGTTCCTTCTTATCCTTTGCCAGGCGTGAAAGCTCATCTTCCCGGTCTTTCTGAATCATCATCTCGTCAAACGCAGCCAGTTCTTCTTCGTCAACCTCGTCAAAGCCGGGTGGCAGGACATCTATTTTCTCCGGAAAAGCGTTTTTGTCACCGGCCTTGTTCACAGGTACTTTCTCATTCAGAAAAGCATCCAGCTTTTCGAGGTCCTTCTCGGCTTCTTCTTTCTGTTTTTCGAGATCAACAACCGGCCTTTGAATGCTTTGATCTCCATCCGGATGAAATTCGATCCCGTTATCCTGATTTTTCTTCAGAAGAGATTCCGGTTCCTGCTTTTCTTCCTCCTTCTCCAGCTCTTTCTGCAGTCTTTCGAGTTCCTCATCACTCACATATACGGTTTCATCCAGCTGCGGGATGTTTTCCGTCATATCCGGAATTTCTTTTTCATCATGCATGAAGGACTGATCCAGCTGATTCTTCTGGTACTGTTCCTCATTGTCCTTGTCCTGAACATAATATTCCCCGTCGTCCGGATTCTTACTCAGTACCTGGTCAAACTCTGCGTTATAAGCCGGCATCTTATTCATGCTCTGATCAAGATTGTCATAACTCGGGAATTCCTGATCAAAACTATCGTCATAAGACGGCATCTTATTCATGTTCTGATCAAGATTATCATAACCCGGGAATCCCCCATCAAAACCGCCGGCATAACCCGGAAGCTTATTTTGATCCTGAACAATATCCCCGCCCTTCTCATGCTCCTCTTGCTTCTCTTCCGGAAGAGACTCCTTCAACTGTCCGGCTTTCTTTTTCAGCATAAGTTTGATCTCGCTCTCTTCCTCCTCACTGTCCATCTGCTTTCTGAGCGCATCTTCCATGTTTTCGCACAGCAGGAGTTTTTCCAAAAGCGCATTCTTCTCATCGGAAGGCTTCTTTTTCAGTTCCTGAAGTTCATGATTGGTCATGCCTTCATAAGTTTCGTCCATGATCAGCTCGATCCGGGCCTTAGAATAGCCGACAAGATCTTTCAACACATGGTATCGTTCCCGGTAGATACTGTTGATCTCCGGATGGTTCTCGAAAAGAGGTTCGAACTTTTCCATCCGTTTCAGTGTCTTTTCCATCTCTTTGAATGACTCATAATCCTCAACAAAAGCCTTGTCTGTAGAAAGATCCACACCCATTATTCCCAGAAGATAATTCATCGCCTCATCCAGTGTCATTCCACTTTCTTCGTTCTGTCGGGAAACCTCCTGTGCCTCGTCCATTTTTCGTTTCAGTTCTTTCCGATTCTCGCTTTTTGCCGCGGCGATATCCTTCTTTGTGATCTCCTTCGATTCCTCCACGGGGAATGAAAGTTTCTCACTTTCAAGGGAAAGAAAACCGCCCTTCGGTGCATAGGCAATGGTCACGGTAATCTTCTCAAGAAAAGTCTCCCTTTGCCTCAGTAATAGTTTCGTTTCTTCCGGGATAGCAAACGCCTGTGAGTCGAATTTCGGTTGTTCTTTCAGATCCTCCTGCTGGATCTTACTCTCTTCCTGACTATGCTGGCTTAATTGGATATTGTCTTCCATTTTCTTTTCTCCTTTCCCTGCTGTATTTCCATATCTCCTTTTGCCCGGTTACGCGGCATAAGTTTTGTTATCATTTCCTATAATGCAAAATACCAGGTCTGTTCCCGGTGGTGCTTCACGGTCTTTCCTGCGCACACTGCCTCTACCATAAACCGCACTTCTTTCTTTTCGGTATGAAGCACAAGAGAGGAAACCGGCGCAGACTCTGAAAGCTTCCTCATTACCGCAGCAAGAACCTTCTCCACCTCGTGCGGAGTGCTTCCTTCCGAGAGGATCAGCCACCCCTGGAAATACCCTGTGTACTCAGCAGCAAGGAGGAACGTTCTCACTTTCCTGTCCTCAACGATTCCGACGCTCACGCCGCGATCATAGTTGTCCCATTCCGACACAAAGGAACCTGCTTCCTTCGCCGCATTCCGAAGCTGATCCAGCTCCCTTCCCGATAGTGCTCTTAAGGTTTTCAGGGAATCTGCACTTTCCTCATTTCCTGCAAACGCCCCGGCATTTTCTCTGATGGGAAGCTCCAGGATATCCGCCCTTCCGCCGGAAGCCTTAAGAAATTTCAAGGCTTCGAAAAATCCGTCCGTCGTTTCCTCTTCCCCAAGCTGTGCAATGCTCACCGTCACCGCGTCGTATCCCTGTCCTGCCGCATAGGAAAGAAGCTCTGTTATCATGGCACGTCCCGCTCCCAGTCTTCTTTTTTCCCGCTGGACAAAAAGGGACAGGATGCGGATCGTATGCCCCTCCTCTTTTGCCGAAAGCGCTCCCACAGCCAGATCGCCGTCCACGTCATCAATGGCGCCGAGGAGAAAATCTGCCTCCCTTAGCGCCTGCTTTGGGATCCCGCCCAGGAAAAATTTTGCATTCTCCGTGTTGATCCAGGTACTTATCATTGTTCTGAGTCCTCCTTTTTTATCCGCACATTTTGGAAACCAGATCCGAGATCTTCGGAACCGTTTTTTCCGGTTTTTTTGCGTCACGTTTATAATACAAGCCCAGTCCGCGTATCATGGCGCGGCACATCTTCGCATGCTCGTCGTCCTTCGCTGCGCCATCTAAAAGGTAAGCGGCGTATTTTTCAGCCACCGACCTTGCCATATGGTTCGAAGAATAATACCCCAGCTCCGCCGCCATTCGCTTTTGGATCTGTTTTTTCAGCTTCTCTTTTTGTGCATCGCTCATCGGTTTATTCTGATGCTTTGCCTTCCAGTCCTCTTCTGCTTCCTTCACAAGTTCATCGATCCCGAAGAAGGCTTCATTCAGTTGGCTTCCCATCTTTGACCGGTATTTCGAATCAAAGATCTTCTGCGCTCCCAAAACCGCAAAGACAGCTCCAGCGGTGATCACGCCGAACACGCTCGTAAGGATCGATGCGGCGATAAGGGTGGGCACGGCAAAGGATGTCCCGGCAGCCAGCCCCTCCAGCGAAACGTTCGTAAGCTGTTTTTTCCCGAGAATACGGTTTAATCTGAGCATCCCCTCGCTGTATTTATCCGGATCCTTTCCTTTGGCCAGTTTGGACGCCTTGCAGCGTCTCGAACCATCCTTCAGATAAGACATGCCTTTCACAGCGGCGATCCCCATCCAGGCGTAACCGAGCCCGGTACTGACTCCGGCTTTCGTCATATACTGAAAAGCCGAAGCCTTGGAAACTTGAATTCCGACGGTTCCCACGTTCTTCGCCGTCGCGGCGATGCTTTTTGCAACACCGGCTATCCCTCCGATAAAATCGAGATTTGTCATAGCGGAATGTCCGCTCCATAATTTCATGGCAGAAAAGACCAGCCCCATAAAGGTGCCGAGTCCTTTCAGGCTGTTTTCGGCGACAGTGCCATATTGATCAATAGCGGCGAGAACAGCCGTTTCGGTGCCGGCGAATTCCTTCACTCCTTCTTTTGCAATTCCGACGACCGTTCCGACATCCATGGGCGCAGTACTTGTATAATTATTAATTGTACTTTTAATATCAGACCTTCTTTTCCCTTTTGCGGCAGTTATCTTTTCCTGAATGCGGTTGAATTCCTCCACAAAACCGGCTCGTTCATCGGCAAGCTCCTTCAGCTGCGCATCCAGCGCCTGCTGCACGGCTTTTACCTTTGTCTTCTCTTTTTCTGCTGCAATATCCACAGCGCGGGAAAGATTTTTCAAAAGGTTTTTCAAGGTTTTACGCCGCATTTCTTCCGGAAGAAGAGGTCCTTCCACCGGCTCTTCCTGCGGTTTATTCTCTTCCCTTTTGATCTCCTCCATCATATCACAGGCCTCAGCCGCCGTACCGGCAATGGCCATAGCTTCCGTGAGCTTTCCCCAGTAGATATAGCTTCCGGAAAATCTTGTATAAAACTTTGCTGCAGATGCGACCATATGATCCTTAAACTTTTTCAGATTCGGTTCATACACGGTCTGCGATCTGGCGAAACCGTCGGGCTGCGGGGCGATCCGCTCCCGGGTTTCCACAAGATAATAAATGTACAGCCTCTGCCGTTTGGGCAGCGAAAGCAGCCTTGTCGCAAAATCGGTTCGATCCGAGGTGTTCAGACCCAGAGACATATAGCCTCCGTTTCCGATATTCCGAAGCACCCAGGCATCGATCTCAGAAAGCCCCTTTTCCTGTTCCTTTCTTAAAACGGCATCGCCCGAATCCAATTGCTGTTCCTGTTTTTCCGGGGCATTTTCTCCCGTCATTTCCCGAAAGGCACGGTCCCGGATCTTATCCGTCATATCGGTTTTCAGAGCATCCTCTTCCCCTTTTTCCCGAGCCAGATCAAAAAGGGAAAGGTGGAGTCGCAATGTGTCATATTCGCTGCGCAAAAAGATCCGCTCCCGGTCAAACCCATCGTCCTTACCCTGCAGGAACAGCAGAATGTCCTTTTCACAGGTTTTGAAGACATTCCATCGGCTGCGAAGCTTCT
>JAEESA010000209.1 GCA_016286115.1 Lachnospiraceae bacterium | reverse complement strand
AGCCGCAAACGTAACGGTTATTGCCAACTATTTCTTCAACTGCCCCTCTTCGTTTGACGGGATCGTCTCCAGATAAACCTTCCATATTTTTTTATTCATACTATAGTTCTTCTTCCCATCCAGCTGCTCTCCGCACAGAGGCCTTTCCTCTCCGCCGGTCCCGTTATAGTAAATCTTGACCAGTTTGAATTTGGTCCCCGCGTTCAGCAGGATCTCCTTTTCATCATGCTCGCTTGCATTAGAGACATTCACGGCCTGCGTTCCCTTTTTGACATTAATGATAAATTCGATGCCGGTCTCCTCCTGGGAAAGGAATTTGACCCCGGGCTGATAAGTAGTGCTGACAAAGCCCGGATCCGATAAAATAACGTCCTTGCCCTTTTGCTCACCGATCTTTTTTTGAATGGCTTCCATCAGTTTAGAAGGATCTTTCTTGTCTTCCTCTTTTAACTCCAGTTTCATCATATTTGCCAGGGTATCCAGCCCTCTGACTTCCCGCATAACCATAACGTCGCGGTTGATCTTAAGATTTTTCATCTTCTCCTTCATCTTGTTAGCATCGTCCAGATAATCCTCTTCGCCTTCTTTGGGCATTCCCCGTAATGCATTATTGTATTTGCCAAAATAATTACCCGTGTAATTTTTCACTAAACCCGTTAGGTCTTTCACAGCAGATATTTTTTGTCGATCAATTTCCCCCATACCATGCTCTTCATACTCCAGGAAATCGTTCTGCTGCTGGATCTCAATTAATTGTTTATCCATTTCCTCCGGCGTACTTTCCACCGGCTTATAATACTGTTGAAATTCCTGTTCCTGCTCCTTTTTCTTCTCCGCATTCAGCGCTTTATTCATCCTTTTTTCGTAAATATTCAGATTCTTATTCTGGGTAGTATTCTGGATCTGCTGGGTAGTATTCTGGGTCTGCTGGGTAGTATTCTGAACATGCTGGTCGGTATTCTGGCTCTGCAGGTTGGTTTTTATCTGAACCTCTTCTTGAGTTTCCTGCACAATAGCCTGTTCCACATCCTGCTGAAGCGGCTGGAACTGCTGCACCGTATTTTTGATCGTCTCAATGCGCGCCGCAGCATTTTTTCCCTTCCCGAAGAATGCTCCCTGGTTTTTCAGAGTCCTGTAGTTCTTGAGGAAAGAGGCAAGTTCCGGGTTCGTCCCCTCGGCTTCCGTTGCTTTTCTCGCCAGCGCATCATCGGAAAGTCCCGAAATATCCGCGTTTGCTAAAAGGGCGTAGTAGGGGGAATTCATCATGTCGATCCGGGCATCGTAATCCGCCTTCATCTCCTCGAAAAACTTAAGGCGTGCCTCCAAAGCGGCCCCAAGCTGCTGAACCAGGCCTTCCGTTTTCGCCTGGTTGCAGTATGCGCGCAAAGTATCCACCTTCTGGATCCACCGATAGTTGTCCTGAATCCTGTCCACAAACTCGGTATCATTTTTATATTCAAAACCAGCGATGTCCAGATTCTCCAGAATCTGCGCCGCCTTTTGAATGTTTTCGGTCACGGATGCCTGATCATAGCTGGCCTTCAGAGAGGGCCATTCTCCGGCTAAACGAAGGGCAGCCGGATTCTTCTCTCCGGGATCGGACTCCTTGACAAGTTCCTTTGCCAGATCCATCTGCCGTTCGATCAGGCAGTTCTCGATACGGTTTCTGAGCGCCATCTGAAGTTTTTTCTTTTCCACCGCCGTTTCCGCACGGACAAGTTTTTTGGACTTGGAAAGAGTGGAATTGAAAAGTGTCTGATACGCGTCTCCGGTCAGCGCGGAAAGTTCCTCCACAGACTTCTTCTTCAGCAGCTCCTGCCCCAGCTCTTGTTCCGCGGGGTCCGCGATCCTCTTACGCATATCCCTGTCATACGCGTCGGGATGGTTCCGCACATAACTCTTCAGCGCCTCCGTCTCCTCGTCATTCAGATACCCAAAAGTCACACCGGAAATTCCAACGTCGTATGGATCCTTAAAGGCATCGTCATATATGTTTTTATATAAATTGAAAAACTCTTCCACCTGAGCATCACTGGCAATGGCTTCCGCATCATCACGGGACATCTCCACCACCCCGGTTTCCTGATGAAACATATAATGCCTTTTCAAGTAGCTAATGAAGAAACCGCTCAATTGCCCCATGGCGCTCATCTTGTTCATGAACTCCGGATGACTATTCTTATAGTCAAGCGCAAATTGGTCCACTTCCGCCAGATTGTCGAAGACCCCTGGAAGGGTCATCATTTCATAAAATAAGGCCGGATCCTTTTCGAAGTAAAATTCCACACCGCGTTCCTGCAGTTCCCGCGGGCTCGGGATCCGCATATTCTTGATGTGATTGATCTGATTCGTGATCACCTTATTTTTCAGAGCCACATCGCCCTCTTTAATGGCTCTAATCCATTCCTCATTTTGCTCTTGCTTTTTTAACTCCTCCTTATTGATGGGCTGCCCATTTTCATCCTTAAGCACGGCCCGGATGCCAAAGGCCATTACCCGGCTTTCATGCCCTTTTTCCCCATCATATTTATAGGCCTTATTATTTTTTAAATCCCGGAATATCGGGTTCGCCTGTTTTTCAACAGCCTGCAGAGCCTCCGTATATTTTTCTTTACTATTTGATTCTTGAAACTCATTGTAGAAATCATTCAGGACCAGATCGTACCTTAAATCTTCTACCGTGATCTCCGGATTTTTTTCTTTCCATTCGCCGAGCCGGGCTGATAATTTTTCCCTGGAATAAAGCTGATCCATCCACTGCTTCTGCGGCGTGGGATGGATCTTTGCCATCTTTTTCTGCGCCGCGGCAAGATCCTTATTGACTTTTCGGATCTCCTTCAAAAGCTCTTTCTTCAGATCCTCGTTACTCTCTTTTTCTGAAAGCACCTGCGCCTGTTCCTTCAAAATGGAAAGGCAGGAGATCTCCGCCTTCAGGACACGGTAGGTCTCGTTTTCCTTGCTGGTGCTCTTGACCTCCGCGGCTTTTTTCATTCCGAGAAGGCGCGCTTCCATGATCGCTTTTTTCTGCTGAAATTCCCCAAGAGAATCCGGCTTTATCATCTGCTCCCGATAACTTTTCTCCAGCTGTGCCGCCTGGTCAAAGGCGTTTGCGGCAGCCGTAGCGGCCTTCTTCCGTTTTCCGGCGGAGTGGTTGGAAAAACGGGCTGCATGGTTTTCAATATCTGTACCGTCATCCACAAGGCGCCGATAACGCTCCGCCTTGGCCTTCATCATATCTTCGTCTTCAAAATAGTATTTTGTGCGGTCCTTGAATTCGGTCTTCTTTTTGCGATTCTGAAACTCCTCATTCAGCATTTCTTTGGACAGAAAGCCAAAGCCACCGCCCTTTTCCTGCAGATCTCCGAGCCCCTTCTCTTTCTGCTGATTATAAAAATCCTGTTTATTGTTTACATCTACGTATTTTTCGAACTGAGATTTTTGTTCCTGCTGATCCAAATTCTGTTGATCCATACCTTCCTCCTGAAATCCTGCAATTACGAATTTCTACCTCACCCAAATTATACACTATTGCACTGTGCCTTGTCGATGCAATAAAAGAGGCCGCTGATAATATTCTTCAACGGCCTCTTTCCTGCTTATTATCCTGTTCTAAATTTATTCTACCGATTCACTGTTTACCGGGAAGGTAAAGTAGGTATCGGGATAAGGCTCATCCGCCAGAGTAAAATGCCACCACTCTTCCTCGAGAGGCTTAAATCCGTGATTTAACATGGCCTCCCGAAGGATCATGCGGTTCTGATACTGCTCTTCCGTGATATCGGTGTAATCCGGATGGCTCAGCTCTCCGAAATAATCGAAGGTTCCTCCCATATCCACTTCTTTTTCCGTTTCCATGTCAAACAGCGTCAGATCCACCGTGCTTCCGCGGCTGTGTCCGGAATGCTCGGCGATATAGCCCTGCGGAAACAGCACATCCTTGTCCAGCTCGGGATAGAAGTAATCCTTCATTCTCGTATCCGTTTCATCCTGTGCCCAATCGGCGAAATTGGTAACCGCCTCCTGTGGACGATAGGCGTCAAAGATCTTCAGCCGATACCCCTGTTTGACCAGTTCATCACTGACCTCCCTCAGCGCCGCAGCCGCCTCTTTTGTAAGAAGGGCCAGCGGTTCCTCATACCCATCGATCCGGTCACCAACAAAATTGTAGGTGGAATAATACCGGATCTCAAGGATTGCATCCGGAACTGCTTCGCTTAGCAGCACGAAATCCGAAGAATCATCTGAATACTTCAACCCGTCTTCACCGACCTCTATATCGGATGGCGCGTCGAAACCGCCTCCCATATTATCCAGCGTGTCGATCACAACGATACAGTCTTCCTTCACGTTCTGCATGATCATCTTCATTATGTTCTCGGGAACCGCAACACAGCCACCGGTATAAGGCTTCAGCGGCCCGAGGCAGTGAAGAAAGATCGCCGAGCCTCTGCCGGCCTCTCCCTCTTCATTGAAGCTGATGTTGAGACAGTACTGATACTGATAATCATAATCCACGATATGCTCACTGTTCTCCATGTTCAGATCCGGCACATCCTTGATGTTGACCATCTCATTATAGTGCATACCCTCTCTGTCATCTCCGGACCAGTAAATATCCTCGTCCACCTTAACATAGGGGATCGCGCATCCCGGATCATCCGCTATTCCAAAGGCCTTATTGAAGTGGTAAACGCCCACCGGCGTCTGTCCGCAGCCCTCCACATGATCCTCATCGTAACAGAGCCCATATTTCCCCACGTATCCGGGCGTAGATAAAATCTGCTTCCAGTTTCCGCCCGCATCCTTTTCATGCATGGAAACCGACGCTGTCGTGAGATCCATTCCCATTGCGCCGACAACAAAGAGCTGTGTTGCCCCCTCCTCTTTTGCCGAAGGCAGATCCTTCACCCATTCCGGCGAATCCGTGATCTGCCGGATCGAAGAATAAAGGGTATCGTTTTTTTCTTCCACTGCCTCCTCCTTTGCATCGTTTGCTTCAGCAGCCTCTGTGGAAGCTGCTGCACCGGACGAAGCCGATGGTTTCTGTCCACAGCCCATGGCAAAGGCAAGCGTCACTGCCATCACCGCAGATACTGATTTTCTGACAAGATTTGGCCTCATTTCATTTCCTCCTTTTCATCATGTCGTATGTAGATTTTGTAATCGTCTCCTTTATGATAACAGAAAGATCACTCTTGTTCCACTCTCTTCCTGCTGATCCGCCGCAGCTTCCACCCGTTAAGAACGAAACGGATGCTTTCATCCGCCACGACAAGGCAGAAGATTTCCAGTATTCCCAGATGGAGCCCCATCACCATGATCGAACTCATGGCGATGACAAAGGCCGTTCCGAAAAGCTGCGTTTTCAACATCCAGCTCGGCTCTCCATGCCCCTTGATCCCGGATCCGAAGATGATATTTCCGGATTTCGGAAACAGATCGATCCCCACGATCAAAAGGTAGACCGGAGCCGCGGCAAGAACAGCCTGATCCGTCGTAAAGAGCCCCAGGATCTGCCCCGGAATGACCAGGAACAGGATGAGATTGAATACGCAGATGAGCCAGCTGAGTATGGCCGAGCTCATAACGACATCGCGCACGCCCTTTATATTCTTCCTGCCGGTCTCATAGCCGGACAAAGTAAGCGTGGCCGTACCGATAGACCCCACCAGAACCACCGCGATCAGCTCCACCCCGAATATGATGGAATGTATACCGGCCGCTTCGGTGGAAACCATATTTAACATCACAAGCAGATACAGATTTCCGAGATTCCACGCAAAATCCTCTCCGGCTGCCGGTGCCCCGTATTTCACGGTTTCAAGATAGGGCCTAAACTTTGCAGCAAGGATCTGCGAAAACGAAGGCCGAAGCGGCAGGTT
>JAEESA010000208.1 GCA_016286115.1 Lachnospiraceae bacterium | reverse complement strand
CTCCGCCTTATCATACTTATTATGTTCATGATAGCTGGTCATGGGAGTATTGATATCAAAATGATTGAGCAGCTTGATACTGTTTCTCGTATCCTCGGCAGCGATCAGATCCACATTCTTTAATGTTTCCGTAACTCTCGGCGTCATATCTTGGAGGTTTCCGATCGGTGTCGCGCATAAATACAGCGTTCCTGTCATGATGCGGCTTCACTTTCCTTTTTCCCGAACCGTTCCGTAAGCTTCGGCGCAAAGATAAACAGCAAGACGCCGGCAGCAACGATCAGAATACTGATCAGCTGGGAAGTGGAGAACGGCCCGAAGCTTCCCCGGTAATCCGCCCTGAAGATCTCGATCACGAAACGCCCGATGCCGTAGAGCACCATGTAACCGGCGCCCACTCTGCCGTTCTTCGGTTTTTTCGACGAATAGAAGATCAGCACCGCCATGATCAGAAAATCGCCCGCAGAGCTCATGAGCTGCGTCGGGATCAGCGGGATATTGTTTGGCGCATAGGCGGAATTATGGAACATGATGTGAAAGGCGCTGGTCGTCTCCCTGCCATAACAGCAGCCGGCGCAAAAACACCCGATCCGGCCGCACCCCTGCGCGCCTGCGACCGCCGGCATCACAAGGTCAAAATACGGGAAAAAGTCCTCTTTCTTGATCTTGATATAGATATAACTCGTCAGAACGCCGCCGATGATCCCGCCATACACCACATATCCGTTCCTGAAATCCCAGAGAAGCGACGGATTTTCAATGATATCGGGAATGCTGAGCAGGATGAACAGGAGCTTACAGCCGACGAGGCCGCCGATAATGGCGCAATAAAAGATGCCCCAGACGATGTCCGTGCTGAGGCCCTTCTTTTTCGCCCTGTAGAGGCAGAGCATCAGGGCCAGGAAAAAACCGGCAGCGATACAAATGCCGTACATATGGATCGTAATTGGCCCGATGGTGATATCGTTAAACATTTTCTTCCTTCTTTCTGCGGCGGGGCTTAAACTTTAGTTCCGCTGCAGGGTATTCCTGAATTTCCTTGGTATCGTCCGCCGTTTCCACAAGCACGCGCACGGTTTCCCGAAGAACATTGACGGTCTGCACGGTTCCGGTCCTGCCGTCCTTCATGGTCACGGTCTCTCCCAGCTTCGGCAGCCGGGTATTCAGATCCTCATATGTCTCTTCTTCATTCTTTAAGCAGCACATCAGCCGCCCGCAGACGCCCGAGATCTTCGTGGGGTTCAGCGACAGATTCTGCTCTTTTGCCATCTTGATCGACACCGGCGCAAAATCCGAGAGATAGGCTCTGCAGCACAATTCGCGCCCGCAGATCCCGTAACCGCCGAGGATCTTGGTTTCATCACGCACGCCGATCTGCCGGAGCTCGATCCGGGTTCTGAACACTGCTGCCAGATCCTTCACCAGATCCCGGAAATCCACGCGCCCGTCCGCCGTAAAATAAAACATGAGCTTATTGTTGTCAAACGTGTACTCCGCATCGATCAGCTTCATGTCCAGATTGTGGTGATTGATCTTTTCATGACAGATCTTTAAGGCTTCTCTCTCTTTTTCCCTGTTTTTCCGGGCTTTTTCCTTATCATCCTCGGTCGCCAGCCGGATCACCTCTTTCAGTTCCTTCTGGCTGCCCCGGTCCATCTCCCTCGGCCCGAAGGTAACTTCCCCGTATTCGGTGCCTCTGGCCGTTTCCACGATCACATGGTCTCCGGAGCGGATCGTAAGCTCCCCGGGTGAAAAATAATATAATTTTCCGGTGCTGCGAAACCGCACACCGATCACTGTATCCATCTTTCTCAGTTCTCCTTTATCGTCATCAATAATGTTTCCATCGCCAGTTCAAAATTGACGTTGGCTTTGATCCTTCTTTTTGTAGTCTCGATCTCCTTAAGGATCACCTGGATCCCATGATAGGAGCTTTCTTTCGCCTGCTGTACGATCCGTAAGGCCTTATCCCTGAAGATCAGCCGATCCGGATCCTGCAGCGCCTTATACATCAGAACATCCCGATACCACACCGTGAGCAGATCAAAATACTCGGAAATAACGGGCTTGTAATCCACGAATCCCTTCACGGCTTTGATGATGTCGTTGGTATCCCAATCCCGGATCTCCTCGACCAGCCGAAGCGCCGTTTCCCTGAGATCCTGAAAATCCTCGGACTTTGCCAGCGACAGCGCCTGTCCCACGGCCCCGTCGGAAAACACGGCGGCCAAAGCTGCCGTTTCTTCCGAAACCCCGTTCTTTTTGACCAGAAAATCCCTGATCTGCGAAAAAGAAACCGGCTGCAGACGCAAAGTCATGACCCGCGAACGGATCGTCAGCAAAAGCGACTCCTCATTTTCCGCCAAAAGCAGGATCACCACAAAGGAAGGGGGTTCCTCCATGGTCTTCAGGAGCGCGTTCTGCGCATTGTCGTTCATCTTCTCGGCTTCATCGATGATGAAGATCTTATAGGGCCCTGCATACGGCGTTTCCGGCGCCTTTGAGATCACTTGTTTTCGGATATCGTCCACCCGGATCCCGCTCGATTTCTCATGCGTCACATAGATGATGTCCGGATGCGTATGATTATCCGCCTGCAGGCACGACCGGCAATGATCACAGGGAACCCCGTCCCCTTCCCGGCACTGCAGGGCTTTTGCAAAAGCGTTCGCCAGCATCATTTTCCCGGACTTATCCGGCCCCGCCAGAAGATAGGCATGGGAAAGCTTGCCGGTCTTCGCCGCTTCCTTCATATAGCGGATGATATTTTCCTGTCCGAGGATATCGGTATAGTCTGCCATCCCGTTTCCTCAGGTCAGGATGTCGATCAAAAGCCCCTCGATCTCCCCGATCTTGTCCAGAATATCGATCTGCTTCTTTTCATCTTCCATCAAAAGCTTCGCAAGTTCATCCAGATTGCTGTCGATCAGGCGGATGATGCCGTATACCCGGTGCCGTCCCCTCCGATCCAGAAAGCCCTCTCTGGAAAATTTATGGGACCGGTTCACGATCTCGTTCAGAAAATCCTTGATCTGCTGCCGGTATTTCCTCATTTCGGAGATATCATGCCGTTTGGCGATCAGATTCCCCTGCACGGAGATATCCTTCAGCATGATCTCCAGTTTTTTGGACAGATCCGCGTCATCCACCAGGCTGGTCAGCGTAAACTTGAAGGTATCATCTCCGGTTTCCACACGCTGGCTCTGCTGGGTCTGATTAATTTGTTGGGCTTCATTTACCCTGATATCCATGCATTTACCTCAACCGGCATCTGTTAAGAACCCGATGCTTTTTTTGCACGCCTTGAAAGTTACCTTAACCGCTCCATGCAATACCGCTTCACTTCATCCACGGTCTTTTCCAGAGTTTCGTTCTTAAACCGCCTCTTGATCCCCGCCTTTTTCAGGTTTTCCTCGGAAAAATCCGTTTCATCCGCGAGGAACCTTCGGCATACCTCCGCATAATGCGGGTTTTCCTCTCCCTGTTCCCTTTCCACGGCGCGCTTCAGCCGAACCCCGTCATCCACCTCGATGTAGATCGGAAACACGGTCTCCTTCCCATAATAATTTCGCATCTGAACATAGGATTCCAGGGTTCCCATGGCGGCAAAGCTGTGCCGGCTGATATCCACCTCTCCGTCATCCACGGTAAAATAGTGCCAGGGACCGAGTTTCGTGGGATATGTCCGTTCTTCGATAACCTTTCCTTCCTCCGCCAGCCGGTACATCGTCTCCTCGTCCACAAAATGATATTCCACCCCGTCGGTCTCCCCTGTGCGGATCGGCCTCGTGGTGTACATGATCATTCTTGAAAGCCCGAGAGTCCTGTCTTCCAGCAGTCTTTTCAGGATCGTGTCCTTCCCCGAAGAGCTCTTTCCCATCATGTAAAAAATCTTTCCCATGTCCTTCTCCCCAAAATGTGCACATTATTATACTATATATTTAGTGATTTCTCAACAAAGAACAAGTACAGCCCCTTTTTCCATCCCGTGAAGGCAGTATCCTTTTCTTTCCAGCTCCAAAAGATACTCTGCTCCTTCCTTTGAGAGGACCTCTCCGGGCACATAAAGCGGTGTTTCCGGCGGAAACATGGAGATCTCATCCGCCAAAACCCGTCCGATGGCCTCCTGCAACGGAACCGTCGCTGTTTCAGCCTCCATCGCTGCGCCGACTTCAAGCACTTTTTCGGGAAGACCGAAACCGTTTAAGGCTTCTTCCTTCCTTTCCCATTCCCTATCTAAGGACAAAAGCCCTTTTTTCAGCCGGTCAAACCCTTCGTCGCTGTCCATTAGAGACGTCATGGCCAAAGCATACCCAGGCCCCGCCATCTCCAGTTCGACCGCAAATTCTTCCCGCAGCCGGCGCATTAAGGTGTTTCCGTCCATCTGATCCGCCGATCCGGTGAGGATCACGATCTTTCCGTCATCCCTGCCCTCTCTTGGCAAAAGGCTTAAGTTTTCAAGGGCTTCCATCTCATTATAAAAAGTATCAAGCCGCCGGCGATAGGCTCTAAACGCTTCTTCCCCCTTGCTCTCCAGAAAATGAAGCGCTTTGGAGATCCCAGCCATCAGCACATAAGAAGGGGAACTCGTTTGGTAAACCTGCAAATATTTACGCAGCCTTTTTTCTTCGTCAAACCCCTCCCCTTCATGCAGCAGGGCAGTCTGCGTCGGCGACGGCAGCGTTTTATGAAGGCTCTGCACCACCAGATCCGCGCCGCAGCGGATCGCGCTCTCCGGAAAAGAACGCGCCATTTTCAGGAAATGCGCACCATGAGCCTCATCCACCAAAAGCGACGCTCCATGGCTGTGAACGATCTTCGCGATCGATCCGATATTCGATACAACCCCTTCATAGGTCGGGCTTGTAAGGATCACTCCACAGATTCCGGGGTCGGCAGACAAAGCTTTTTCCACATCCTCCGGCAAAACCGGACCCGGGATCCCACACGGCCCTGTTTCCGGCAAAAGCCATTCTGCCGACAGGCCGTTCTGCCATAAGCCGAAAATGACCGAACGGTGTACGTTTCTTGCAACAAGCACCTTCTGCCCCCGGCGGAAAAGCGTTCCCATCGAGGCGAGGAGCCCGGAACTGCTGCCGTTGACCAGAAGATGTGTCCGCTTCGCCCCATAGAGCGCAGCCGTGCGTTCCTCTTCAAAACGGATCGGGCCGTCAGGGTGATGCAGATCATCCAGTCCCGAAATCTCCGTATAATCCCATGGCTCCAGCTCAGGAAAGCATACGCCGCTTCGCTTATGTCCCGGCATGTGAAAAGGATAGATCCCCTTTTCCCGGTATTCTTTGATCGTTTCCTCTAACCCTTTTTTCATATCAGAAATCTTCCGAGATCCGGCATCCAGTCTCCGAAAAAGACCGTATCTTTAACAAAAGCGTCCCAGATCGGGCTGAGAAAAGCCAGCGTCCGGTCCAAAACATCCTCCCACAACGGCTCTTCCTTTCGTTTTCCGCGCAGATACTGCTTCCACCGTTTTTTCATATAAGGATAGGACTTATATCCTTCCAGCATTTTGAGCCGCCCTTCCTCGGGGTGGATGCCGTGCGCCGTCAGCTCCTCCAGAAAACGGATATAAAGATGCCTTGCATTCACGGTCTCCCTGCCGAGAAGATCATAGACCAGCTCATATGCGCTGAGATCGCCGATCAGTTCCAGCTTTTCCACAATGGAAAACAGCGCTTCCTTAAGGATCTCCTCCGTCGAATACAGCCGGAGCGAAAGTCTTTTTCCCGGATAAAAAAGGAGCTTAAAGTCACCGGTCTCCGTCCGCAGTCCCTCCGGCAGCGGCGAGATCATGATCTCAAAAGGAACCTCCAGTTTCTCATTCCGGCCGTTGCCCCGCACGAGAAGCTCTCCTCCCTGTTCCGTGACCTCCACCGAAAACTGAACCTCTGT
>JAEESA010000207.1 GCA_016286115.1 Lachnospiraceae bacterium | reverse complement strand
TGAGTATTACCGCCAGAGGATAGAAGAAGCGAAACCGCAGGTGGAAACGAAACCTATGGAATTGGAAGAAGCCGAGGAGGAGGAAAGCGAAACCCTGACCCTGTCGGCGGATCCGCTGCGGGAAATTCTGGCCTTTGCCGGCGCGTCCAAGGAAAAGACGATCCAGATCATGGATCTTTTAGCACAGTACAGGACCCTGCCGGATCCGAACGATACGGACGATGCCACGAGAAAACTGCGCAGGACGATCACCTCGATGTTTTATGAGGTATATAAGGTCGTACTCATGAAGTCCATCGGAAGGACGGGCCTGCCTGCGTCGGTGATCCTGTTTTTGAATTTCGGTTTTATGGACCCCGATCTGTGCGGGGAGGAGAATACGAAAAAACTTCTGGAGGTGGCTTCGCATCTTAAGGAGATGACCGGAAGAAACGTTTACACGCTGCCGCAATGGCTGCTTTCGATCTATGGTGGGAAGAACGAGCCCTCCAAGAACGAATTCGATATGGATTTCGAGACGTTTCTCAGGGATGAAAAAAAGAACGGCCGCATGACCGATAAGGATATCCAGGACTTCCGGCAGGATGGATGGAAGAAGGTACTTTTTGAGATCGATAATATGGTGAAGACCAATGGTCGCACGACGTATGGGCGCGTTTTGACCTTCTGCCCGATCCTGTCCGGGGATGACCTCATCAAGGATGTGGACCAGCTGGTGCTGCGGGCGAAGGATCTGCAGGAAGCGATCAATCAGATCCGTGCGGTGGACTATTCGGTGTTCTTCCATGATGAACGGTTTTCGGATCCGGAGCACGGGATCAATGTGGAGCAGTCGAAGGTAGAGATCATGCCGAACATCATTCTGATGCCGAACTTCGGCGTGCGGGCCATGATGTGGCAGGAGACGGCCGGGATCCGGAATAATACGCCGGCAAGGTTCGTGTTCCCGATCCTTTTTGACGGGGATGTTGCCGACCAGATGCTGCTGACCTGCGGGCGGTACCGCTGGGAATACTGCCGCAAGGTTGAGGGCGCGCGCTGGAATGATGTGACTGAGGATTCTTTGACGGCGCGGTATTGTGACTATCTGCAGTTCTACCGGAAAAACCGTGAACTCAATCCGGAGATCCGGGAGAAATTACATAAGGCGCTGATCCGCGCCAAGAACAATTTCCGTGAGGTCTTTGTGCTGGATTATATGACCTGGATCCGGTATGAACTTCAGGGCAGCATGAGGCTTAATAAAGTGACACGGGATATTTTGATGACGCATGTGCCGATGTCGGCGGAGCGAAGGCAGGCGCTACGCAACAATCCGAACTTTACGAGCGCGATCGAGAGATTCGAACGCAATGCCGAGAAGGATAAAAAACGGTTGTCGGCAGTGATCGATAAATACATGGAAAAGGGCGGCACGAATCCATTGCCGCTGCAGAGGATGATGAAATATTATGACTTATGAGCCGTTTGAACTGGTCTGCCCCTGCCATTTCGGGCTGGAGGCGGTGCTGAAACGGGAGATTTATGACCTGGGTTATGACTGCACGGAAGTGTCCGACGGCCGGGTGATCTTCCTCGGAGATGAGGAAGCGGTGGTGCGCGCTAATCTTTTTTTGCGCTCGGCGGAACGCGTGCTCCTTCTGGTGGGAAGGTTTACGGCCACTACATTTGAAGATTTTTATCAGGGGATCCGAGCCCTTACTTTGGAGCGTTTTATCCCGAAGGACGGGAAGTTCTGGATCGCAAAGGCGTCTTCGATCCGAAGCGCCCTTTTTAGCCCCTCGGATCTGCAATCGGTCGGGAAAAAGGCGATGGTGGACAGGCTCAGTGGGATCTATAAGATCAACCGGTTTGAGGAAAACGGAGCGCCGTATCCGTTTCGGATCTTCATCCATAAGGATGAAGTTTTTGTGACATTGGACACGACGGGCGCATCGCTTCATAAACGGGGATATCGGACGCAGGCCGGTGAGGCTCCGCTTTCGGAGACGCTGGCATCGGCGCTTCTCCTTTTGACACCCTGGAGAGAGGACCGCATTCTCGTGGATCCGTTTTGCGGCAGCGGAACGTTTCCGATCGAGGCGGCAATGATCGCACGGCATATGGCGCCGGGACGGAATAGGGCCTTTACAGCGATGGAATGGGAAAACCTTGTCCCGGAACGCTTCTGGAAGGATGCAAAGGAGGAGGCGGAGGATCTGATCCTTCCTTCGACAGAAGCGGATATTCAAGGATACGATATCGACGGCGCGGTTTTAAGAGTCGCGAGGGAGAACGCGGAGCGCGCCGGCGTGAAGGAGAACATTCATTTTCAGGAGCGGGACGTTAAGGATCTTTCCCATCCGAAACGGTACGGCTTTCTGATCACAAACCCTCCCTATGGGGAGCGTCTTTCCGAGAAAAAGGAACTGCCCGCGCTTTATCATACGCTCGGGGAGCGGTTTCTCGGATTATCGGACTGGTCTTTGTTTCTCCTTACCAACCAGGCCGAAACCGAAAAGTGGATCGGGAGAAAGGCGGATAAGAACCGGAAGATCTACAACGGCATGATCGAGACCCGGTTTTATCAATTCATGGGGAAAAAGCCGCCGAAGGGGACGAAATAAAACGGAAAGAGTAGAACCATGGAAGACAGGATCGTTAGAATAAGCGCAATCGCCACCTTCTGTCTGATGCTGGTGGTCTGCGCCCTCTTTTTTTATCTGCCGGATCTTCATAAGTATGAGGATAAAGTGCGGCAGCAGTACTTAAAAGAAGCGGCGCTGAGGGATAATATCCGAAGGCTCGACGAGCTTTCGGGACTTGAACTTTTACAATACAATAATGACTATCCTTCCCGGACAGGGGAAGAAGAGAGCGAATTTTCGCAGCAGCTTAGGCTCGTTGTCCCGGAGGGAGTGAGTGCCGAAGATATTGAGATCGAAAACAATATCATGCACAGGACGCTTACGATCACGTTCCCGGGCGCGACGGAAGATTATATGTACCGTTATCCGATGCTCGGGCGGCCGGATCACATTCTCGACCTGAATTATGAATGTGTGGATGACACGGGAAGGCTCGAGATCGTTTTGGACGGGGCGTATGAGTATCTTCGGGAAGATGACGGAGAATATTTCTATCTGGACTTTGTAAAACCGCATGAAAAATATGATTATATTCTCGTGATCGACGCTGGGCACGGCGGAAAGGCGTCCGGAGCACTGCGTGAGGAGGTTTTGGAGAAGAATCTGAATCTCGGAATGGTGCTGGAACTGAAGAAGATTCTGGATGAGCGCAAGAGCGACAGTTTAGGGGTTTATTACACGAGGACGGAAGACGTGAACCCCACGCTGGAGGAACGCGTGGCGCTCGCGAACGACACCGAAGCGGATCTTTTCATCAGCATCCATAATGACGCGGCAAAGCGGCAGGAGGATAAGGCCAGCGGAACCACGGTGCTGTATCAGGGCGAAAAGGGCGAGGCCTATGACGCAAAAGCGCTGGCGGAGATCTTTTCCGAGGCTGTGACGGAAACCGTCGGCTCTGAGAACCGCGGCGCTGTGGTGGCGGATGACCTCTATATCATCCGGCATTCCGATGTGCCGGTGCTCTTGATCGAGGTCGGGTTCATGAGCAATCCGAAGGAACTGAAGAACCTGAATACGAGTGAGTATCAGCATCTTGCCGCAGAGGGGATCTATAAAGGGATTTTGCGGGCTTATGCCGCCAGTGAGTGAGGGGTGGGCCTGTGCATAAAAGTACGGGCGGAGAATGATCTCCGCCCGTAGGAATAAATTCTATTTTATCTGTGTTCCACACTGCATGCAGAACTTTGCGCCCGGCGTAAGGGGCGTTCCGCAGTTGCTGCAGAAGCGGGGCGCTGCTCCCGAGGTGACCGGCGGTGTTTCCTGCACGGGAGCGGCCGGCTGAGGAGTTTCCGAAACAGGAGCGGCCTGCTGCGGCGCTTCCGGGACCGGCTGAGTAGCTTCCTGCACGGGAGCGGCCGGCTGAGGTGTTTCCTGCACCGGTGGAGTGACCGGCGTAAAGCCTTGTTCGGGCGGGACCGGAGGTGCTTCCTGTGCCGGCGGAGTCACCGGTGCAAAGCTCTGCGCGCTTTGACCCGGAGGCGGTGCCTGACCGCCCGGAGATTTTGATTTGAAGAGCTGCGACAGCGGCGTATCTGATGTTCCCAGATTGACCAGGATCGGCACAAAGGACGAGATCAGCAGCAGCGTAAAAATGATCGTGAATACATAGCCGGGCAGAACCTTGAACGCATAGCCGGCGGCCTGCGCACGCACACTGTTGTAAAACGCCAGTTCAATGATCATAACGATCCCTGCGGCGCAGACGCCGATGAGCGCCTGGATCCGGTCGGTGAGGGCTGCGGGCAGGTATTTTTTCAAACAATAGAGCACCAGGATCGCGGCCGGCAGGATCAGAAGCATGATCATTCCCGGATTGGCGGGAGAGATGAGCTCTCCGTTCGCGCGGATGCCGAAGGTGCTGTTCATAGCGCTGATGTTCACATCCACACCTCCGCAGGATACCATGAAGCTGGGGATGAAGTAAAAAATGATGAGAAGCACAGACGAAATACGGATCACGTTCCGCAGGTTCAGAAATTTATTCATATCGGAACCTCCTTTGCTTTTTCTCAGATTATACTTCTCTTGTAAGCAGTTGTAAACTTTTTCGGGGAATCGGATCCGGCTTGCGAGACACATCGTCGAATCGCAGAGCCACTTTCGTTCGGGGACGCTTGCGTACGTTACTAAGCTCCCGGTTCGCAAGCTCACCGGATCGCTAAGTAACGCGTAGCGTCCACGCTCTGCTTTTTCGACAATGGTCTCGCAAGCCGGATCCGCCCATACCCGTAATGGATGAATTCCACCTTGTTTTTTCGGGGGTTCCGTTGTACGATAAGCGGTGGAAAGAAATGATAAATCTTCAATATATGAACGACAGAAAGAGTTACGGAAAGGAGTAATGAAATGAGTAAGAAACCTACAGTATTGATGGTCCTGGATGGCTTTGGGATCAATGAGAGGACGGATGGGAACGCCATCGCGATGGCGAACAAGCCGAATCTGGACAAGCTGTTTTCGGAATATCCGTGCGTCAAGGGCTATGCGTCGGGACTGGCGGTAGGGCTGCCGGACGGGCAGATGGGAAATTCCGAGGTCGGCCATATGAACATGGGCGCCGGCCGCATTGTGTATCAGGAACTGACCAGGATCTCGAAGGAGATCGAGGACGGAGACTTCTTTAAGAACGAGGTCCTGCTGGAAGGAATAGAAAGCGCGAAGAAGAGCGGCGGCGATGTCCATATCTACGGGCTTCTCGGCCCCGGCGGCGTACACAGCCACCAGACCCATCTGTATGGGCTGCTTGAATTATGCAAACGCGAAAACTTTGACCGTGTGTATGTGCACACCTATCTTGACGGGCGCGATACGCCGCCGGCTTCCGCAAAAGGCTTTATGGAAGAGTTGGTTGCCGAGATGAAGAAGATCGGCGTCGGCGAGGTCGCTTCGGTACACGGAAGGTATTACGCCATGGATCGTGACAACCGGTGGGACCGGATTGAGAAGAGCTATGTGGCGCTGACAAAGGGTGAGGGCGTGAAGGAAACGGATCCCGTGGAAGCGCTGGCGCATTCCTATGAAAAAGACGTGACGGACGAGTTCGTGCTCCCGACCGTGATCGAAAAGGACGGGAAGCCGGTGGCTCTGATCAAGGACGGAGATACGATCATCTTCTTCAACTTCCGCCCGGACCGCGCGAGGGAGATCACGAAGACGTTCTGCCTCGACGAACTCGACGGGTTTGACCGCGGGCCGCGTAAAAAAGTGCATTACATCTGCTTCACGGATTACGACGTGACGATCCCGAATAAGGAAGTGGCGTTTAAGAAGGTGGAGCTGAAGAATACCT
>JAEESA010000206.1 GCA_016286115.1 Lachnospiraceae bacterium | reverse complement strand
TGGAACCGTCTCGGCAGCTGGGATTTTCCGGAGCGGCTGAAGGTGTTTACCGATTCAAGGGGGATTCGGGTGCGCTTTATCGCCTATCTCAGGCCGGAGTATTCCCTGATGGATTCCTGGTACCGGGAACGGGTTAAGGCCGGGGATGTGGACAAGCCCTGGGATGCGTCCTATAAGCATTATCTGGACTTTGCCGACTATGAGGGGAATCTGCATATCCTTTCCGATCTTTTCGGGAAGGAGGCCGTGATCGTGCGGCGGTTTGAGCCGGGGGTCTGGAAAAAGGAAGGCCGCACTGTATATCTTGATTTTACGGAGGCGCTTGGGATCACTCTTTCGGATCACTATAAACTGCCGAAGGCAAACGCGAATGAAAGCCTGACGCATAATTACACCGAAATCCGTCGGGTATTAAATCATCTGGAAAGCAAGGGCCCTACGCCAAAGAGCATTTTTTTCCGGAAAGCCGCGCTGCACTGTTCACAGATATCCGCTGAGGAAGATCGGTTCACGTTTTTTAATGAGGAACAGGCTGCCTGGCTTAAGGAAACGACGAAAGAGGGAAATCGCAGAGTGGCGCTTGATTATCTCGGGACGGAAGAGCTCTTTGCGGACCGCCCGCTTCCTCCGGCTTGGGATCCGAAGGCTTCGGGCTATCTTAACGACGTGGTTTTATATTACAGCTATATTGCCTACGAGCAGCAGCAGCTGATCGAGACATTGAAAAAGCATACGTTTTTCTATCGCGTGCATGTGCTGTTTCAGAAGATCAAAAATCGTTTCAGGAGGAGCAAAAAATGAAACGCCTTTATGTCCATATCGGTACGCCGAAAACGGCGACTACCTCCATACAGCATTTCCTGATGATCAATCCGGATGCCTTTTATAAGGACGGGTTTATTTTCCGCCCCATGCCGTTTGAACATCAGGTGCGCGGTGTCGGCCGCAAGAATCCGCCGGAACGCAACGGCTTTTTCCTTCACGGTGTTGCCGAGGGTAATCCGGATTATGACCCGGAAATACAGGTGCGGGATCTGGAAAGAGGGCTGGCGGTTCTTACGGATTGGTTCAGGGAAAAGGACAACATTATCCTGAGCGACGAGAGCATCTGGCTTCGTCTCGGCAAATGGAATTTCCCGGAACGGCTGAAGGCTTATGCTGACACGAACGGTGTGGAGGTCATTTTCATCGTGTATCTGCGCCCCGCGGTTTCTTTTCTGGATTCGCAGTATCGGCAGAGGGTGAAGACGGGATTCTTTATGAAACCGTGGGAGGATCTGTTTCCGAAGATCCTGCCGAATGCCGACTATGATTCGAGAGTTCGTATCCTGACCGATGTTTTCGGGGAAAAAAGCATGATCCTGCGGAAGTTTGTTTCGGGAGAATGGAAAAAAGAAGGACGCACGGTTTACGATGATTTTATGGAGACGCTGGGGCTGCCCTTGACGGAACAGTACCGGATTCCGAAGGAGGACGCAAATGAAAGCCTGACGCATAATTATACGGAAATCAAAAGGATCGCAAACCGAGTGGAAAACGGCTGGCCGACGCCCAAGGGGCTGTTTTTGCGAAATGCGGCGCTGCACTGCTCGCAGATTTCGATGGAGAAGGATCCGTATACCTTTTTTACACCGGAAACCCTGAATGCTCTGAATCAGGCCACCGCGGAAGGAAACCGTCACCTGGCCAGAACCTATACGAATTCGGATGAATTGTTTCCGATGAAGGAGCTCCCTCCGGCCTGGGATCCGGAAACGTCCGGCTATATCAATGACGTGGTGCTCTATTTCGGATATATTACCTATGAACAGCAGCAGCAGATTGAAGAACTGAAAAAATATTCCCTGTTGTATCAGATCCGCCGGGTTTTCCGAAAGATCAGATCTTTCTTCAGGAGAAAATAAGGAGCTGTCTGTTGTTATTTGACGTTTTTTCCATACAGGAAGGGGATATCGGATGAAAACCTTATATATCCATATCGGAACACCGAAGACCGGAACATCGGCGATCCAGGATTTTCTGGATAAGAACAGCAGCCGTTTGAAGGAGAAGGGCTATCTTTACCGGCGCATGGAACTGAAAGATTTTGACCGGAACATGGCCACTGTCGATGAGGAAGGAAACCTTTGTTTCCGCCTGTTTTCAAGAACAATGGGAACAGTGGGAAAGAAAAGAAACGGATTTTTCCTGCACGGAGACAGGGGTGTTCTTCCGGAGGACAATCTGCAGATCCTTCAAAAAGGACTAGAGGAAGTGAAAGCCTGGTTCGCGGAATCGGAAAAAATTATCCTGACAGACGAGGGTGTATGGACGGATTTTGAATCCTGGGATTACGGCAGACGGATCAAAGAATTTACGGATCAGAATGAGATCCTCGTAAAGATCATTGTGTATCTTCGACCGCAGGCGGATTATCTGGATTCCTTTTACCGCTCCCGCGTGAAATGGAAATATCAGTCTGAAGATTGGGAAACCTATCTTTCCGAGGAAGCACTCATGGATTATTTCGGTGTGGACTATGAGAGACGGCTCAGGGCGATCGCCGATGTGTTCGGGAAAGAGAATACACTTGTACGTCCGTATGAACCTGCTCTCTGGAAAACACAGGGAAAGGATCTTTTTTCGGATTTCGCGGAAGCTCTCGGGATTTCGGACATCAGCGGCTGCGCGCTGCCGGAAGCCCTGGTGAATGAAAGCCTGAGCTATAACCAGGCGGAGATCAAACGTCTGATCAACGGCATGGCCGGAGAAAACGACAGTACGTTATCGGGCTATACGAAGCTGACCCGGAACGCAAGCCTTTTATGTTCCGAACTGAATGAAGACGAGGTGAGGTATTCCTATTTTAGCGCAGAGGAAAAGGACTCGTTTATGCAGCGGTTTGAGGAAGGAAACCGCCGGGTCGCGAGAGAATATCTGAACCGGGAGGAACTGTTTTTGTCGCCGCCGCGGATTTTCCCTAAATGGGAAAAGGATCCGCTGTCGATGGAAGAGGATATCGTTCTGTATTTCGGCGCGGTAACAAGACGGTTATATGAAGAGATCAACCGGTTGAAAAAAGAGAATAAGGAACTGGAGCGTCATTCCCTCGGAAACAGGCTGCATCGTTTTTTCGCAAGGATCAAAAACAGGCTGCGTGGGAAAAAAGCTTCGGGGTCAGCACGGGGCGCATTTTAATGCGTAAGCCGCGCCCCGTGCGTATCTGTTCGGAACAAGGTTCTGAACAGATACAATCCTGATTACTTTTTCTTGACTATGATATTGACCTTCATATAAGGAACAGTTCCGGAGGCGCCTGAATACTTTTTCCCTTCCATACGAAGGGCAGACGTACCGGGTGAAACGCCCTTAACCGTAACAAGCCAGTAATGCGAACCTTTAATGTATTTCTTGTTCACTACCTCAAGAACCCTCTTGTTTCCCGAGATGACATTTATTTCTTCCTCAGTAGCGAAGGTTGGTTTATGCAGCCTCTTAGGATATACCTTAATGGTTGTAGTATGACCCTTCACGATCGTAGAGCGTCCTACGGTAACTTCTATCTTGGAAGGAAAGCTTATCTCCCCGATGATAGTAGCTTTGCCGTATACCATCTTATTCTCTGAGTCCTTAATATATGGTGTAACCCTATATTGCTTTATGATCCCTCTTTTGAGAGCTTTCTTATCCAGATAGTCGGTTCTCACTAACCCTGAGACCAGCTTACTCCAGGATGAAAACTTAGAGCCCGACTTAGTCCTGCAGTCAATCTGGTAAAAAATCCCTCCCATACTTGTACTGGAAGGACGCCATTCAAGCTGCGCCAGTCCGGATGAAGCATGCTTTACTTTGCCCTTGACGGAAACGTTTATGCTTTGTTTATTGCTCTTTGCCATAAGCCCTATCTGCTCCGTCGCCTCTGCGGCAGGCTCTTTATACGCATTAAAGACAAAGGTGGAAGCATAACCCGCTTTATCCAGATCATTCTCCTGGCTCTCAGTGTCGGTTACCGGTACTATAACATAATCATAATCTGCCTTACTGTCCGGAAGCTCCTTATCGATATATTTGTTATAATCTCCCGTAAAGAACTCATCGGAGTTTGCTACTAACTCTTTTTCTGTCTCTTTGGGATTATTTCTGTCCAAAGTACCTGCTTTTGTGTTCTTTACCGTAGCTACCAGATCATAATCATTTATGTCAAACTCTTCTTTTTCCGTGTCGGTTTTGCCTCTGAAGATCCTGTAGGAAACAGGACATTCATCATGAGTCCAGTAAACCTCGGCATTTTTATCGTTATCAGTCTTAAAGGCGGTTGAATTCCATACGTCATCTGCCTCAGTTTCATACTCATAGCCATCGTCCACTCCGCTGACGGCCCCATTTCCTGATACGGCTCTCACTGCATAGCATTTAACGGTTCCGGGATTGAATTCATTGTACTGCGCATAAAACACCCTGAGTCCGTCGTTTCTGAGCCAGTCATAGGACTTCTCGGAATTGTCCCCAACCTTTTCAAAACCGTTGTAATCCCACTCGTACAATCCGCTGTTTTGGGCGGGATTTCCCGATTTATCAAGCTTATAGGTCTTAAGGCTCTTATACCTTCCGTTTTCTGAATCCGAAGAGAGCAACTCATAGCTTTTCAGGTTCTCAGCCTTAGGAGCCACAAAAACTATAAACCCGTGCTTTGCATCAGCTCCTTCATTGTGTTCATGCACGAAGCCCTCAAGCATTGAAGAGACTGCGGGGAAATCATACTCTCCCTCGACCTCTGAAGCATTTGCCATCATTTCACTTAAATATCTGTTCATTAAGGAGGGATCCTTAATTCCGTTGATATTAAAGATATCCACTCTCTGAAGACCTGCTTTTCTGGTAATTACATTCGAAGGCACGGATTCAAAGGTCTTTCCCTTGTAGTCGTAAACGCTTCTGACTCTCTGATAGTATGTTACGTCCCCTTCAGAGTAGGAACTGTCAAATAAAGCCATAACTGCGGGAACAGAAAGGTTTTTCTTTACCTGATAATCACCTGCCTCTATGACTTCATCACAGGGTACAGAATTGTAATCCCTGCTCTCAAAGTTCTTCACGGTGCTCATCTCCAGTATATAGGAAAGACCGTCTGAAGGACAGAGTTTTGAGAAGCAATAATCACCATCCTCAGGCTCTCTTCCGGTCTCCACATAGAAAAGCGAAGGAGCCGCCACCGTAATGTACTCACCGTCCGGCTTGTCGGAACTCTTTTTCTTATAGCAATCCAGCTTGAATACTGCGGGACTCTCGCCTTTTTCGATCTTTGTATTAAAGGCCTTCTTTTTCTGCCTGCCGTTCCATCCGTCAACGGTCTCAAAATCAGAGCCCTCCTTATTAAGCCTCTTAAGTTCAAAGAACTTATATCCCAGCTTTTTAGCAGGCTTCCATGACAGACAGACAGTCTGTGTAGAGGGCTTAACATAAGCCTTAAAGTTGATCACCTGTCCGTAATCCGCGGTAGTAGCATCACTTTCTTCTCCCCCGGTCGTAAAGACAAACATTTCACTGTGCCCTTCTGCCGGGCTGAATACTTTTTCCGTACTCACGCAGATGCTGTATTCTTTACCTTCCTCAAAGGGGGTCTCAATAAACTGTTCGTCTTCCTCTTCAGACGCAGGGGCTGTATACTCATAATACTGATAAAGGCATGTATCGCTTTTTGGATAGACAGTGATTCCCTCCCCATACTGACTCTCTCGCTGATCTTCCGGAAGATCTTCTTTTATTGCATATACATAAAGGGCGGAATCGGTATTATTTGTAATCCTGATACTCTCTTTTGAAGGAGCAAGAGTGATTGAATCTGCGGAAATTACAACGGACTTGTTTTCAACGAAATAAGCGAGATTAACCGTTCCGGTATATGCTCCTGTCCCCGTTATCGTTGAGGTTACAAGCCCCTCCCTGTCTGTTA
>JAEESA010000014.1 GCA_016286115.1 Lachnospiraceae bacterium | reverse complement strand
TTTGGTTTTTATGAGCAGGATCTTAAGAACCGTGTTGATCTCGCTTCCTACAGCAGGCTAAAGAATTTGGATGACTTCGGGGGATTGCCGGAATCGGAGATCATAAGCGGTGGCTATGTGGTAACGTCCTTGGAAGCTGCGATCTGGTCTTTACTCCGGACGGAGAGTATTAAGGAGGCTATTTTATGTGCCGTTAATCTGGCAGATGATTCCGACACGATCGGGGCGATCGCGGGGGGATTGGCGGGGCTGTTTTATGGATATGGGAGCATGCCGGAGGAATGGCTGAAGATTATTCCCAAAAGAGACTGGATCGAGGAGCTTTGCAGAAAGCAGCCGATATGATCCGAAAAAGGCAGAAACAGGGAGGAAGGCGGCAATGATCTATATTACCGGTGATACGCACGGGGAGTTTGCCAGACGGTTTAATACAGAAGCTTTTCCGGAGCAAAAGGAAATGACGAAAGATGACTATGTCATTATTTGCGGGGATTTTGGCGGTGTCTGGGACATCGGATGGGAGAGCAAGAACGAGAAATACTGGCTGGACTGGTTCGAAGGCCGTAACTACACGCTGCTCTTTGTGGACGGGAATCATGAGAATTATGACCGGTTGTACGGATATCCGGTAAAGGAGTGGCATGGCGGTAAGGTGCACGAATTACGGGAGCATGTCCTGCATCTGATGCGCGGGCAGGTCTTTGAGATTGACGGGAAGAGGATCTTCGCTTTCGGAGGGGCCAGCAGCCATGATATTACGGGGGGGCTTCTGGATACGGACGATCCGGATTTCAAAAAGAAAAAGAAGGAACTTGACCGGGGGTATCTGCCGTATCGGATCAGGCATCTTTCCTGGTGGGAGCAGGAGCTGGCAAATGAAGAGGAGATGGAAGAGGGAAGAAAGAACCTGCGAGCCTGTGACTATACCGTCGACTACATCGTTACGCATTGCTGCTCGACGGGAACGCAGGCGATGATCGCCGGGAACAGGTGTAAACCGGATCGGGAAACGGATTATCTGGAATTCATTAAGAACTACGCGAACTACAAGAAATGGTTTTTCGGGCATTATCATGACAATCAGAATGTCTCGGAGAAGGAGATCCTGCTCTATGAGCAGCTGATCCGGGTTTCATAGGATATGAGACTTTCGCCGGGAATATCTGTGCCCGCAAGGAGAGATTGATGCGGTTATTTGAGCATGTTTCTTGAAATATGCATATTGATCGCTGCGAGCACCAACGCAGTTACAGAAAGCCTTAATACGGCCAGATTAAAGAGCACATTCTTTTTCTTCATAGCACACCTCGAAATATGAAATCTGCGGGATCATTCCTGCCCGTTGTCAGCAAGCTTATTCAGAGAAGAATTAAGAGCAAGCGCGGCGCAGATCAGGGCAAACAGAGAAATCCACAATACGATCAGGTCTTTTGAGAATAACTTTTTTAACATACGGTAATCTCCTTATGGTTCATAAACGAAAAGGGACATGTTGAAACTTTGTTTATGATATAGCATCCTGCGAACCTCTTTGTCAAGATAAAGCTCGTAATTCCATGTTGCAAGCGATATTTGAAGGCCCTATAATGAAATAGGCACTGATAAGTACAGAAAAGGAGAAAAGCGAATGGATATTGAGTATTTACTTGCGCTGCAGTCGTTCCGCGAAGGCGTGGGGGGCGGACTGACGGAATTTCTCTCCAAGATGACATGGTTTGGTGAGATGAACGTGGTTCTGATCATCATGGGCCTCATATACTGGTGCGCGCATAAAGAGACCGGAACCTATCTTTTGATGGGGTGGTCCGGGAACCGTATCGTGAACGGCGTTTTGAAGGTGACGGGCTGCGTCTACCGCCCGTGGATCAGGGATGCGCGGATCGCCCCGGAGGCAAACGCATTGGCAACCGCAACAGGCTATTCCTTTCCGAGCGGGCATTCGATGAACGCGGCTTCTTTGTTCGGCGGCATGGCGATAAGAAAAGGCATTAAAACCGGGTTTAGGGTGGTGCTTTGGATCATGCTGGGACTGGTTGCTTTCAGCCGGAACTTTTTGGGCGTTCATACTCCCCAGGACATTCTGGTCGGTGCGGCAGCAGGGGTTCTGGTCATGTTTTTGACAGGGAAGCTTTTGACATGGATCTCTTCCCATCCGGATAAGGACATCCTGATCGCGGTGATCGGTATTGCTATAGCGATCGCAACCGCAATTTTTGCTGCGCTGAAGCCCTATCCGGCGGATTATGACGCAAACGGAAATCTTCTGGTGGACGGGATGAAGATGGCGAATGATACGTTTAAGGCAGTCGGCTGGATGAGCGCGTTTATGATCGGCTGGATTTTGGAACGCCGCTTTGTAAAGTTTACAACAGAGGTGCCCATGCAACAGAGGTTTTTTCGTCTGACAGCAGGGCTGCTGGGATATTATGTGCTTTCGCTGATCCTGAACCCGGTGATCAAATCGGCGGCTGCCGGATTTGCGGGAACCGTGATCACCTGTTTCATTCAGATGTTTTATATCGTATTCCTGTTCCCGCTGGTCATAAAGGTATTTGAAAAACAGAGGGCGAAAGCGGGGGAATAAAAGGAGATGAATATGGAAAATATATTCCAAACAGATGAGGTCTGGGTAGACCGGGGATTGATGGAACGGACGAACCCGGGGCTGAATACCGCGAAAATGACCCTGTTCATGCTGGCAGCCGCAGGGGATGCTGAAGCCAGGCAGCTCGTTCAAAAGCTGGAGCTGACAAGGGAGGAAACACAGAATTCCGATACGGTTCTTGCGGATGACGACCTGATCCTCGGAGGAACTCTTGTTGTCGAAACCAGGTATCGCGTTATGGAACGCCTGGCGGAAGAAAGCGGGTGTGATACGATCGTGGACCTTCCTTGCGGCTATACGCCGAGAGCCCTTCATTTTGCCGAAAAAGAGGTTCCGTATATCGGGCTGGATCTGCCGGCTGTCGTGCTGGAGGGCGGGTCTGTCATCATGTCGATGATCGAAGCGGACAAAAAACGCTTCGCCTGTTTCCGCGGAGTGGATGCGACAAACTATGAAGCGCTGGAAGAAGCGCTGAAGGATGCAGAGGGAAAGCTCTGCATCATGACGGAAGGCCTGATGCTCTATCTCACGGATTCCGAGCTCGCCGCCATGTGCGATAGTATCCGTAAGGTCCTTAAGAAGCATGGTGGCTGCTGGATCACAGCTGACCCCGAGGAGGTCGCGCAATACATTGTCACGATGCAATCGATCATCGGGACGAAATTTGCGGCGGAGATGGCGAAAGGCAAGAAGGTTACCGAAGATAAATCCGGCGTTACCGTTGGGAACGGGACACTCATTATCCACCCGAGGCAGGCGCTGGAGAGCATGGTAAGGGCGATGCAGTTCCTTGCCGACCATGGGCTGAAAGCGGAGCGGATCAATGTCGGAGACCACCTTCCGGAGCTGGACAGCATGGATAAGCTTACCGAAGACCAGCGTGCTGCTCTGCAAAAAACCTTAAAGTATATCGCGTATTGGAAGATCACGCTGGCAGATGATATCAAAGTTGAGGAGGACGGCGAATCACAGAAATTTGATATCAAAGCCGCGCTTTCGGGAGAGAAGCTTCTTTTAAGGCTGGCCGGCAGAATGGACAGCATGACCGCGCCAAAGCTCCTGGCATTTTATGAGCAGACCACGATGACGGAAACCATAAAGGAAGTGCTTGTAGACTGCAAAGACCTGGATTATATTTCCTCAGCCGGGATCCGTGTCCTTTTGTTCATGGAAAAGAAATGCGAAAGATCCGTAACGCTGCGGGCCGCCAAACAGGCGGTGATGGAGATCCTCAGGCAGACCGGCTTTGTCCACATTTTCCGTTTTGAGGATTAAAGATTTTGAGGATTAAAGATTTTTGTCTAAATATTCACGGCCCCGGGCGGCCGTGAGTATTAGATTACGCGTCTCTTGTTTTTCCTTGGCGAATAGTATATGATATAAAACTATGAAGATACCACAACATGTTGCGATAATTTTAGACGGGAACGGCAGATGGGCGGCCGCGCAGAAGAAACCAAGGTCTTACGGACATAAGGCCGGAGCGGAAAATGTCGAGGTGATCTGCCGGGCGGCGGATAAGATCGGGATCAAATATCTGACGATGTACGCCTTTTCCACGGAGAACTGGAAACGGCCGGAGATGGAAGTAAAGATTCTGATGAAACTGATCACGGAGTATATGCGCTATTGCGAGAAAAACGCTGTGGCGGATCATATGCGCATCCGCGTGATCGGGGACAGGACGATCCTGCCGAAGGACCTTCTGGAAGCGATCGAGAGCGCGGAGGAGACGACGAAGGAGTTTACAGGCCTTCAGTTTACGATCGCGATCAACTACGGCAGCCGGGATGAGATGATCCGCGGGATCCGGAAAATGAGCGCGGATCTTAAGCCGGAGGAGATGACGGAGGAAACGCTGTCGAAATACCTTGATACGGCGGATCTCCCGGATCCTGATCTTTGTATCCGCACGTCGGGGGAGCAGCGGCTTTCGAACTTCATGCTCTGGCAGCTTGGCTACGCGGAGTTGTATTTTACGGAAGTGCCGTGGCCGGCCTTTACGCCGGAGGAACTGATGAAGGCAGTGGAGGAATACGACAGGAGAGATCGGAGGTACGGAGGTGTTTAAGACCAGGCTTATCAGCGGGATCATTTTGGTGGCGCTGGCGATTCTTTTTATCTGGCTCGGCGGGCCGGTGCTGCTCATCGTGCTGGGAGCGCTTTCTCTGATCGGAGAAATGGAACTCCTGCGGATCCGCAAAATCCATAAGACCAGGCTGGCGGGCATTGTGTATGGGATGACGGCAGCGTTATATACAGGGCTTTATTTCCTGCCGCTGGCGCGCGATTTCTTTTTGATCGTGATGATCACGGCAGCGTTTCTTCTGCTGGCATCGGTCTTTGTTTTCTCATGGAACAAGTTTTCGGCGCAGGATCTGATGATCGCTTTTCTTGCCTTTTTTTATGTGGCGGTGCTGTTTTCCTTCATGTACCGCACGCGGGACGGCATGAAGGGAGAACTTCTGGTCTGGCTGATCTTTCTGACGTCCTGGGGAGCGGATACCACGGCTTACTGCGCAGGGAAGCTCTTCGGAAAGCATAAGATGGCGCCGGTCCTGTCGCCGAAGAAGACCTGGGAAGGAGCAATCGGCGGGACCGTCGGAGCGGCTGCGTTGACGGCGATATTCTGCGCTGTCTTCAGGGAACGCCTGGGGCTTATGCCTTTGGATATTCTTTTCTATGCCGGGTTCGGCGCGCTGGCGAGCATCGTTTCCATCGTGGGCGATCTTTTTGCGTCGGCGATCAAGAGGTCTTATGAGGTGAAGGATTACGGGAAGCTGATCCCGGGACACGGAGGAGTGCTGGACCGTTTTGACTCGGTGCTCTTTACCGCGCCGGTGATCTATTACGCTACCGTTGTGCTTGGAATGTTGGGGAGAGTATGAGGAAAATTGCAGTCCTGGGTTCCACGGGATCGATCGGAACGCAGGCGTTGTCTGTGATAAGAGAACATGGAGATCTGCAGGTAGAGGCACTGACATGCCGTGGGAACCTTTCCCTTCTGGAAGAGCAGATCCGGGAGTTTCGCCCGAAGACGGTCTGCGTCGGGGATGAAAAAGCCGCGATGGAGCTTAAAGGCCGGATCGGAGATCTCTCCGGCATGAAGATCTGTTTTGGCAGGGAGGGCCTTATTGAAGCGGCTGCGGAGACGGACGCTGATCTGGTGCTGACGGCGATCGTCGGGATGGTCGGCGTAGAGCCCACGATCCATGCGATCGAGGCGGGGAAGGATATCGCGCTGGCGAATAAGGAAACCCTTGTGACCGCGGGCCATATCATCATGCCGCTGGCGAAGGAAAAGGGAGTGAAGATCCTTCCGGTGGATTCGGAGCATTCCGCTATCTTTCAGTGCCTGCAGGGGAATGAGGGCAACCGGATCAAAAAGATCCTGCTGACGGCTTCCGGCGGTCCTTTTTTCGGGAAAACAAGGAAGGAATTGGAGCGCGTGACGCTCGAAGACGCCTTAAAGCACCCGAACTGGTCCATGGGAAAGAAGATCACGGTGGACTCGTCTACGATGGTAAATAAAGGGCTGGAGGTGCTGGAGGCGACGCATCTTTTCGGAGTGACACTGCGTGAGATCCAGGTCGTGATCCAGCCGAAGAGCATCATCCATTCGATGGTGGAGTATGAGGACGGCGCCGTGATGGCGCAGCTCGGCACGCCGGACATGCGGCTGCCGATCCAGTATGCTTTGTATTATCCGGCGCGGCTTTCGCTTTCGGGAGATCGGCTGGATTTTCGCGTTTTGAAAGAGATCACGTTTGATGAGCCGGATGAAGAGACCTTCCCGGGGCTTTCCTTTGCAAGGGAAGCCGGAGAAAAGGGCGGAAACATGCCGACCATCTTTAACGCGGCCAATGAATATGCGGTCGGAAGATTTCTGGAGGGCAGGATCTCGTTCCTGCAGATCTATGAGATGATCAGAAGCGCGATGGACAACGTGCCCTTCAAAAATGAAGCCGCGCTTAACGATATTTTGGAGACAGAACAGGAAACATATGAATATCTTCGGAATGCAAAAGTTTCCTGAAAGAAGGAGAAAACAATGGGAATCGTGATCGCCATTTTGATCTTCGGCATTATCGTGGTCTGGCATGAGTTCGGACATTTTATTGTGGCGAAGAAATGCGATGTGCAGGTGAATGAATTTATGATCGGCCTCGGGCCGAAGCTGGTGGGTGTCCAGAAGGGGGAGACCCTGTTTTCGATCCACCTCCTGCCGTTTGGCGGAGCCTGCGTGATGGAGGGCGAGGACGGCAACAGCGACAATGAGAGAGCGTATACGCATAAAAAGATCTGGCAGCGGCTTCTGATCGTTTTTGCGGGGCCGTTTTTTAATCTGCTCATGGCGTTTGTGCTGTCGATCGTTTTGCTGGGAATTGCAGGAGTGGATAAGCCTATCGTCGCGGGCGTTATGGAAGGGTATCCGGCCGAAGCGGCGGGAATGCAGGCAGGAGATGAGATCATTAAGCTGAACTCGAAAAATATTCATTTCTACCGGGAAGTGCCGGTCTATCTGATGCTGCATTCCGATGAGGAGATCGATGTGACCTATCTTCGTGACGGAGAGAAGATAGAAACGACGCTTGTGCCGCAGGAAAACCCGGAAAGCGGCCGGTCCCTGATCGGGATCTATTATGAGCCCAATAACGAATCGCTGGGGCCCCTGCAGACGCTGCAATACTCGTTTTATGAGGTGGAGTATCAGATCTGGACCGTGCTGTCGAGCATACGGATGCTGATCCAGGGCAAGTTTTCGTTTAACGATCTATCGGGCCCCGTCGGCATCGTGAAGGTCGTCGGGGATACCTATAACGAGAGCATGCAGAACGGCGGCATCGGGGAAGCGCTGCTCAATATGCTGAATATGATCGTGCTCCTGTCGGCCAACCTGTGTGTGATGAACCTGCTTCCGATCCCCGGACTGGATGGCGGAAGGCTTTTATTCATTCTGATCGAGGCCATTACAAGAAAACGCATACCGCCGGAAAAGGAGGGGATGATCCATGTGATCGGCGTGGTGATCCTGCTTGGTCTGATGGCGGTGATCCTGTTCAATGATATCCGAAAGATCGTTACGGGAGGACTTTGATGGCAGCGTTTGAACGGAAAAAAACAAGAAGGGTGCTGATCGGAAACGTGGCGATCGGCATGGACGAACCCATTCGGATCCAGTCCATGACCAATACGAAAACAGCGGATGTCAAGGCGACGGTGGAGCAGATCCTGGCGCTTGAAAAAGCGGGGTGTGAGCTGATCCGGTCCACGGTCAATACTAAAGAGGCGGCGGCTGCGTTTTCGGAGATCAAAAAGGAGATCCATATCCCGTTGATCGCGGACATTCATTTCGACTATCGGCTCGCGATCAAAGCGATCGAAAACGGCGCGGACAAGATCCGGATCAATCCGGGCAACATCGGAGACAGGAAGAGGGTGCAGGAAGTCGTTTCGGCGGCGAAGGAACGGCAGGTGGCGATCCGTGTCGGCGTGAACTTGGGTTCCCTTGAAAAGGAGCTTCGGGAAACGAAAGGGGCAACGCCGGAAGCGCTCGTGGAATCGGCGCTTAAGAACGCCGGAATGATCGAGGATATGGGGTATGATAACCTCGTGATCAGCATCAAGGCGTCGGACATTCCAACCGCGGTAAAAGCGCACGAACTCCTTTCCGAGAAGACGGATCATCCCTTGCACGTCGGGATCACCGAGGCGGGAACCGCGCTCTACGGCAGCATCAAATCCGCGATCGGACTGACGCAGATATTAACCCGCGGAATAGGCGATACGATCCGTGTTTCCTTAAGTGCGGATCCGGTATTGGAGGTCAGGGCGGCCCGGCAGATCTTACGGACTCTCGGCCTTCGGAAGGAGGGCGTGGAAGTGGTCAGCTGCCCGACCTGCGGGCGGACGGACATCGATCTTATCGCGCTCGCGGAGGAAGTGACGAGGAGAACCGAAGACATTGCGCTCCCGATCAAAGTGGCCTGCATGGGCTGTGTGGTGAACGGGCCGGGAGAGGCGAAGGACGCGGATCTTGCGATCTGCGGAGGAAAAGGAGAGGGCCTGCTTCTGAAAAAAGGAGAGGTCGTCAGGAAGGTTAAAGAAGAGGAACTGGTAGAAGCGCTGCTTACGGAGATCAATATACTGCAAAATGAACAGACACTTTTTTGAAGTATTCCCAAACCTCCCGTGGAAGGAGGACATAAAGACAAACTTTTCGGATGTGATGGTGGAGAAGGTTTCTCTGAACAGGGAGAAGCGGCATTTAAAGGTCTATGCTGTTTCCGACCATCAGATCTCCGCGCGGAAAACCGCCAGCGCGGAAGAGGTTTTGCGTACGCATCTTTTTACGGATCAGCCGGTGACGGTGGACCTCATCCTCACGTTTTCCCTCGGCGAAACGCTTTCGCTGGAGCAGATCTTTTCGAGGTTTACAGACAACATTGAGTGGAAACTCCGGGAAAAAAGCATGCTGCTTTTTGAAGTGTTCCGTTCGGCAAAATGGTCGTTTACGGATGAGAATTCCCTGCGGCTGGAGCTGCCGGATTCTTTCCTTGCAAGGGCGTATGAAGCGGATCTTGTTGAAACGATAAAGGCGATCGCTTCGGAACAGTACCGTGTCAACGCTGCGGTGGAGAGCATGTTTGTCGAACCGCAGAAGAAGGAACGCCGGGTTCGTGATGACCGTGTGTTTCTGCCGGCTCCACAGGAAAAAGCGGAGCCTGTGGCCGAAGAAAAGAAACCGGAAGCACCGCAAAAGAAGGGGACGCGTTCCAAAAAACCGAAGAACCCGGAGCTCCTTTACGGGCGTGATTTTGACGAGGCTCCGGTTGCGCTTGAAACGCTTGTGGACAGCCAGGAATATGTGGTGGTCCGTGGTAAGGTTCTGGATGCGCATGTGATCGAAACAAAGAAACCGGAAGACAAAAACCTCTGCGTATTTCGGATCACGGATAAGACGGATACGATCGAGGGAAAGGTGTTCCTGAAGATCGACGAATGCAAGCCGTTTACGGATGAGCTGAAGAACACGGGATTTATTACACTAAGGTCCATGGCGCAGATCGATCAGCGGTCCAGAGAACTCATGCTTTTCGGGATCACCGGGATCAAAAAATGCGCTCCGTTCTTTGAAAAGAGAATGGACAACGCCGTTGAAAAACGCGTGGAGCTCCATCTGCATACCAAGATGAGCGACATGGACGCGGTCAGTGATATCAAGGATATCATCGCGCAGGCGGTGGCCTGGGGGCATAAGGCACTGGCCATTACGGATCACGGTGTGGTGCAGGCGTTTACGGACGGCTTCCTCCATGGTATCCCGAAGGGTGCGGATATCAAGCTGATCTACGGCTGTGAAGGTTATCTTATTGATGACGAAGAGGACCCGCTGACGTTTGAAACCGCAACGCCGGCAAGGCTCAAACAATATAAGCGACGTCACATTATTTTGTTGGCAAAGAACGATATCGGACGGGTAAATCTCTACCGCCTTGTGTCGATGTCGCATCTTCACTATTTTTACCGTAAACCGCTGATCCCGAAGACAGAGCTTTCGCGCCTTCGGGAAGGGATCATCATCGGTTCCGCCTGCGAAGCGGGAGAGCTTTATCGCGCCTTACTTCGGAAGGAGCCGGAGGACGTGATCGAACGCATTGTGTCCTTTTATGATTACCTTGAGATCCAGCCCATCGGAAATAACCGCTTCCTCATTCATGACGAGAATTCGTTCGTTCAGGATGAGGAGGATCTGAGGGACTTAAACCGCCGGATCGTATCGCTTGGGGAGAAATATGATAAACCCGTGGCAGCGACCTGCGACGTTCATTTCCTGAACCCGGAGGACGAGATCTACCGCGCGATCATTCAGTCCGGCAACGGCTATCAGGACGCGGAAAACCAGCCGCCGCTGTTCCTCCATACAACGGAAGAGATGCTGGAGGAGTTTTCCTATCTCGGCGCGAATAAGGCGTTCGAAGTCGTGGTGGAAACGCCGAACAGGATCGCGGATATGTGTGAACGGATCGAACCGGTGCGGCCGGATAAGTGCCCGCCCGTGATCGAAAATTCCGACGTGGAGCTGCGCAGGATCTGTGAAACGAGAGCGAAGGAGATCTACGGAGATCCGCTGCCGGCGCCGGTCAGGGAACGCTTGGACCGGGAGCTGAATTCCATTATCGGAAACGGGTACGCCGTGATGTATATCATCGCGCAGAAGCTCGTATGGAAGTCGAACGAGGACGGGTATCTGGTCGGTTCCCGCGGATCGGTCGGTTCCTCCCTTGCGGCCACCATGGCCGGGATCACGGAGGTGAATCCGCTCCATGCGCATTATTACTGTCCGGACTGCCATTATTCGGATTTTGACTCGGACGAGGTCAAAGCCTTTGCCGGACGAAGCGGCTGCGATATGCCTGATAAAGACTGCCCGGTCTGCGGTAAGAAGCTGATCAAGGAAGGACATGACATTCCCTTCGAAACGTTCCTTGGATTTAAGGGAAATAAGGAACCCGATATCGACCTCAATTTCTCCGGGGATTATCAGTCCAAGGCGCACGCCTATACCGAAGTTATCTTCGGCCGCGGGCAGACCTACCGCGCCGGCACGATCACCGGTGTGGCGGATAAAACGGCGTTTGGTTACGTCAAAAACTATTACGAGGAACATGGCGTAGTCAAGAGGAAGTGCGAGATCGAAAGAGTCCTGCAGGGGTGTGTCGGGATCCGTAAATCCACGGGGCAGCATCCGGGCGGGATCATCGTTCTGCCGATGGGGGAGGAGATCGAAACCTTCACGCCGATCCAGCGTCCCGCGAACAAGATGGACGCCGATTCCATCACGACGCATTTCGATTACCATTCGATCGAGCATAACCTTCTGAAACTGGATATTCTCGGACACGACGATCCGACCATGATCAAGCGTTTGGAAGAACTGACCGGCGTGAACGCGCGGGAGATCCCGCTGGACGATCCGGTGGTCATGTCGCTCTTTAAGAATACAGAAGCTCTGAAAATCTCTCCCGAGGACATCGGCGGAGTGAAGCTCGGCGCGCTTGGCATCCCTGAATTCGGCACGGATTTCGCCATGCAGATGTTGATCGACGCCAAACCGCAGGAGTTCTCCGACCTGATCCGTATCTCCGGCCTTTCCCACGGCACGGACGTGTGGCTCGGCAACGCAAAGGACCTGATCCTGGGCGGGCAGGCGACGATCTCAACAGCGATCTGTACGCGTGATGATATCATGATGTATCTGATCAGTAAGGGGATCGAAAGCGAGACGGCCTTCAAGATCATGGAAAGCGTGCGAAAAGGAAAGGTGGCGAAGGGCAAATGCGTTGAATGGGAGGAATGGAAGAAGGAGATCCTGGATCACGACGTTCCCGAGTGGTACGTCAAGTCCTGCGAAAAGATCCAGTACATGTTCCCGAAAGCACACGCCGCGGCCTATGTCATGATGGCCTGGCGCATCGCCTGGTGCAAGGTCTACCATCCGCTCGCGTATTACGCCGCGTACTTCTCGATCCGCGCGGACGCGTTTTCCTATGAGCTCATGTGTCAGGGCCCGGAAAAGATGAAACAGGAACTGGCAGCGTTTCGAGCGAGGGAGGAGGCTGAAAAGAAGAAGGATAAGAACGTCGTCAAGCTCTCGGCCAAAGAAAAGGATACATACTACGTCCTTCGCCTTGTTGAGGAAATGTATGCCCGCGGTTATTCCTTCATGCCGATCGATCTCTACCAGGCCGACCAGCGGTTCTTCAAGATCATCGACGGAAAGATCATGCCGTCGTTTTCGTCCATCGACAAGATGGGAGGCGAGGCTGCGGCCTCGATCCCGATGGCGCTCCGTGACGGTCCGTTCCTCTCCAGACAGGACTTCAAGAACCGGACGAAGGTCACGCAGACCGTTATCGACAAGATGCATGAGATGGGATTGTTTAAGGATCTGCCGGAAACGAACCAGATGAGTTTGATGGATTTTATGTAAGTTGTAAAATAATAAGGACCTGCTTTCGCAGGTCCTTTGTTTTGGCTGAATATCTACTCTTACTTCTTTACTACTCTGACCCCGGGATGGAAGGTGCCAATGTAGCTAAGGTTCAGGACGTCTGTGTGATAGACCGTGGTGTCTTCGTCGAAGGGGCGGAAGTAAAGCTCGCTCCCGATGAGGTTTAAGTGGCGGAAGTTGCCGTCGGCGATGACCTCGCGGCCGGTGCCGTCGGAGTTGACACGCATCAGCGCGGGTTCCTTTCGGTCGTTCTTCTGGTAGATGCAGATGTCTCCGTAGACAGTGAAACAGTCGACACGGTCGTTCGTGATGACGGTGAGCTCCTGCGTGGAGATATTCTGGGAGACAAGGCGGTAGTTGTGGTCGGCGTCCATGTAGTAGGCAATGCCGTCTTTGACGATCGGCATCCAGGCGTTTGCGGTGAGGAGCTGGACGCGGGTGCCGGTTTCCGTGTCGTAGCGGTAGATGTTATGATCGGATTCGAGGCCGTTAAAGTAGATGAACCGGTTCTCGGTGCAGCAGCAATAATAGGGCGTGCGATCGATCTGCTCTTTCTCCTTGCCGTCGATCTTTACACGGTAGAGCGTGGTTGCGGTTTTGGTATCGTAGTGAAGATAGTAGATATAGTTCCCGACGATGGAGCAGTAGATCGAAGGGTCGGGATCGAGGATCTTGGGCTTGCCCCCTTCCTTCGGGAGCCGGCACAGCGCGTTTGTGTTGACGTGGAGAAAGGAGAAGCTGTCGGCCTTGCTCGTGTTGTTGCGGACGTAGTAGATGTAGTGCTCGTCGGTGTTGATGTAGCTTACGGTGTCGTCACTGAGCTTTTTTACATCGCCGCCGCTGCGGCTCATGGAATACAGGCGGTAATTGTCGTCAGGGTTTGCGAAATAGATCACGTTTTCGTCTTCGCAGAAGAGTCCGGCATTGTAGAGGTTGCCCCCGGTGTTGCCGTCGGGATAGCCGGTGTTGTACAGTGTTCGCGTGCGCAGGTACTGCCAGATCGCAATGCCGGAAACCAAAGCTGCGATCACTGCGATGATGAGGATCGTTTTAACTTTCCTTGCCATAACGCCACCTCCCTTCCTTACTTTTCATATATTTACTACTACTCTTATTTTATCGCACTTTCCCGTTATTGCAAGATGCTTACTTTATGCGTTATAATGTTAAATTATGAAAGATTTAGCAGAATACAGAAAAGAGATCGATGAGATCGACCATAAGATCGTGGAGCTTTATGAAAAGCGCATGCAGATCTCGGAAGAGATCGCGGGAGTGAAGATCGAGCAGGGGATGCAGGTGCTTGATAAAAAGCGGGAGATGGAGAAGATCCGCGCGGCGGAGGAACTCGCGCATACCGATTTCACGCGGCATGGCGTCCGGGCTCTTTTTGACCAGATCATGACCATGAGCCGGATGCGGCAATATCAGGTCCTGACGAAGGCCGGGCAGACGGTCGACCAGGAATATACGCCGGTGGATTCGCTGTTTCATGACGGCATGAAGGTGGTGTATCAGGGAACCGAAGGGGCGTATGCGGAGATGGCGCTTCACCGCTTTTTCGGGGAGCACGGGAACTTCTATAACGTCTATTCCTGGCGGGATGCGATGCGTGAGATCGCTTCAAACCGTGCGGATTACGCGGTGCTGCCGTTTGAAAATTCCACGGCAGGGATCGTGTCGGAAAACTATGACCTTCTGGTGGAGTATGACGCTTCGATCGTGGGAGAGGTGATCCTTCCCGTGGAGCATTGCCTTCTCGCGCTGCCGGAGGCGAAGTTTGAGGATATTACCAAGGTGTATTCCCATGCACAGGCCCTGATGCAGTGCAGCCGTTTTCTGGATAAGAACAGACAGATGGAGAGGGTCGGCGTGCCGAACACCGCCTTTGCCGCGAAGAAGATCAAGGAAGACGGGGATGTGCATCAGGCGGCCATCGCGTCGGAATTGACGGCAGAGCTCTATGGGCTCCAGTTTTTATATCATGGGATACAGAATTCGAAGAGCAATTCCACGCGGTTTTTGATCGTGTCGCATAAGAAGATCTATCTGCAGGACGCGAACAAGATCACGATATGCTTTGAGCTGCCGGATCAGGGCAGTGTCGTCAGCGGTTCGCTTTATCATGAGCTGTCGCACTTCATCTTTAACGGGCTGAACATGAACCATATCGAGTCGCGCCCGATCCCGGGGAGAAACTGGGAATACCGGTTCTTTATCGACATGGACGGGAACCTGATGGACAGCGGCGTGATCAATGCCTTAAAGGGGCTTTCGGAGGAGACGAAGAACTTACGGATCCTGGGGAACTATTCGTAAAGAGGTCGGATATGAAGGAGCTGGTTTTATTTCGCAAACTGATGGAGAAGGATGCGTTTTTTACGATCACGTCCTGGATCAAAGAGGGGAAGAAAGAACCTTTTCCCGCGGAAGGGGTGTATTCGCTTTTGAAGTTTGCTTCGGGCCTTTCCCTTGACGGGAATCTGTGGCAGGAATACCTTACCTGGTCCCTTTGCATGGAGGAAAATCCGTATACACTTGCCGTGGAAAGAAAGCCCGTAAAGGACGGGACGATTAGGGACCTTGCGGCGAGAGATATGGAGCTTTTATGGGAATACTTTTTCGCCGGGGGGCTTGATCCCGCGATCGTTTCGTTCCGGAGCGAAGGGGAGAAAAGCCATTTTGCGAAGACGATAGAGAAGCTTTCAGAGGAGCTTGCGAAGACGAAAAACGCAGCAGAATTTGCCCGCGTCATGGAAGAGTTTTACGCGACGAAGGGCTGCGGGGAACTGGCGCTGCACCGCGCTTTCCGCGTGAAGGAGAATAAAAAAGGCGAGGTTGTTTTCGTGCCCGTGCGCGGAATGGAGAGGATCGTCCTCGGCGACCTCGTGGGATATGAAAACGCGAAGCAGAAGCTGGTGGAAAACACCGAGTGTTTTCTTAACGGCCTGCCCGCGAATAACTGCATGCTCTACGGGGATGCGGGGACCGGGAAATCCTCCAGCATCAAGGCATTGGCGAACCAGTATTTTGACCGTGGGCTGCGGCTCATTGAGCTCTATAAACATCAGATCATGCTGCTGCCGCGGGTCATGGAGCTGATCAAGAAACGGAATTACCGCTTCATCATCTACATGGATGATCTTTCGTTTGAGGATTTTGAAACGGAGTATAAATACCTGAAGGCAGTCATTGAAGGCGGGCTGGAAGGGAAGAGTGATAACCTTCTGATCTATGCGACCAGCAACCGCCGCCATCTCATCCGGGAGAGCTTTTCGGACCGGGATGGGGACGATATCCACCACATGGATACGGTACAGGAAAAGCAGAGCCTGTCCGCGCGGTTCGGGCTTGCGATCTATTACGGAGCGCCGGAGCCGTCGGAGTATCGGGAGATCGTTCTGACGCTTGCGAAAAGGGCCGGGATCAATATGCCGGAGAAGGAGATCTTATTGGCTGCGAATCAGTGGGAGATCCGCCATGGCGGCAGATCCGGCCGGGTGGCGCAGCAGGTTATAAACCATCTGTCGGGAAAGGGGGAAAAAACGGTTGGCTGAAAAGATCACAATGTTTGCATCCATTTACATCGGAACCTCGGAGATCAGCATGAAGATCTTTGAGCTTTCCAAGAGCCGGAAGCTTCGGATCCTTGATTATCTCAGGAGACGTTTTGACCTTGGCAAGGAAACGCTGCGGCAGGGGGCCATTACAGCGGAAGCCATGGACGAGTTATGCGAATGCCTGCAGGAATACCGTAAGATCATGGAGAGCTACCAGATCTATAATTACAGCGCTTATGCGGGGCCGTTTCTGGAGCTGGCCTGCAACGCCGATTTTGTGCTGGATCAGGTGAGGATCCGTACCGGCCTTGTTGCCACGATCTTAAGCAACACGGAGCAGCGGTTCATCAGCTATAAATCGGCGGCCTGTCTGGATGACTTTGATGAGAAGGTGAAGATCGGAGCGGCTGTCGTGGATATCGGCGGGGACTCGGTGCAGATCACGCTTTTCTCCGAAGGGGAAGTGGTGACGACGCAGCATCTGATCCTCGGAACCCTAAGGATCCGGGAACGGCTGCATGATATCTTAGGTGCGTCGCAGCGGCGGTACCGCCAGCAGATCGTGGAGCTTGTCGACAAGGAGATGGAGGTGTTCCAGAAGCTCTATCTTAAGGACCTTAATATCCAGACCATGATCCTGATCGGGGATTACTGCACGGAGATATTGAAAAAGGTTTCCAAGAAAGGCAGCGAACCCTTTGTCGATACGAAGGAGTTTTTGAAATACGCGGAAAAGCTTTCGGACCGCAGCACGGCGGAGGTGGCGGAGGCTTTAAAGCTCACGAATGATTCGGACCCGAGGCTTCTGCCGACGTTGCTTCTTACGAAACGGATCGCAGAGGTTTTAGAGCCCGGGATCGTCTGGGTGCCCGGAAGTAATATCAGCGATGGGATCGCCTATGATTTTGCGCAGAGCAAAAAGATCTTTTCCATCCGGCATGACTTTGACCGGGATGTGCGGTCCGCAGCGATCCGTATGGCGGAACGGTATGAGAGCTATTCGGAGCATGTGATCGGGCAGGTAAAGATCTGCACCGTCATCTTTGACGCGATGAAAAAGATCCACGGGATGGGGAAGAGGGAACGGCTTCTTCTCGAATGCGCCGCGATCCTTCATGACTGCGGAAAGTACATCAGCTCCGTGGACGCCGCGCGCTGCTCCTATAACATCATCATGGCTTCCGAGATCATGGGGATCTCCGCAAAGGAAAGGGAGGTCGTGGCGGCAAGCGTGAAATACAATGTCCACCCGCTGCCGCCGTTTGATGAGACCGAGGAACGCATGGATTACGAGACCTACATGATGGTGGCAAAGCTGGCGGCGATCCTGCAGCTTTCCAATGCGCTGGACCGGAGTCATAAGCAGAAGATCAAGGAGCTGAGCGCAAGAAGGACCGGAAGGGAACTGATCCTGACGGTGAAGACCGATGAAAACATTCAGCTGGAAAAGAACGTTCTGTCTGCGAAAGCAGAGGCGTTTGAGCAGGTGTATGGGTGCCTTCCGGTCATCCGGGAGCACAGGTTATAGAAGGTAAAAAGGTAAGCGGGGAGCTCCCGCAGTGAGGTGGGTTAATAATGGCAAAAGAGATCGATTATCTGGATAGTAAATACTATGAAAACAGGGAATTGTCCTGGCTGAAATTTGACTACAGGGTGCTTTCCGAGGCGAAGGATAAAAGCATTCCGCTTCTGGAACGGCTGAAGTTTGTCAGCATCACGAGTTCGAACCTGGATGAGTTTTTTATGGTGCGTGTGGCGTCGCTGCGGGACCAGATCTCGGCCGGCTATAAGGGCGTGGATATCGCGGGCATGACGGCGTCGGAGCAGCTGAAGAGGATCTTTCATGATACAAGGGATCTGGTAGCAGGGCAGTACTCCACCTATAACCGCACGCTGGTGCCGCTCATGGCGCAGAAAGGGATCCGGATCATTGACCGGTTTGAGGATCTTTCCGAATCACAGGAGCGGTTTGTGGACCGTTATTTTGATGAGAACGTGTATCCGGTGCTGACGCCCATGGCGGTGGATGCATCGCGCCCGTTCCCGCTGATCCGGAATAAGACGTTGAACATTGTTTCCAGACTTAAGAAGAAGACCGGCGTGAAGCTGAAGATCTCGGGCGAGGGGGAGGCGGAATACGCGACCGTGCAGGTGCCGTCCGTTCTACCGCGGCTTGTAAAGATCCCGTCGGAAGAGGAGGGGGAAAAGGAAGTATTCCTTCTTCTGGAACAGGTCATTGAAAGAAATATCGCAAAGCTCTATCTGAACTATGATGTGGAGGCGTCGCATCCGTATCGGATCATGCGAAACGCCGATCTTTCCATTGATGAGGACGACGCGGACGACCTTTTGAAGGAGATCCAGAAGCAGCTGAAGATGAGGCAGTGGGGCGAGGTGATCCGTCTGGAGGTCGAAGAGACCATTGATAAGAAGCTGCTTAAATTCCTGCGTGAAGAACTCGATATCCGTGATGATGAAGCGATCTATAAGATCAGTGGGCCCATTGACCTTACGTTTCTGATGAAGCTGTACGGGCTCGAAGGGTACGACGAGGACCGCTATGCGCCTTACGTGCCTGCGCAGGTTCCGGAGATCCCGGCGGGGCAGGAGATCTTTGCCAGTATCCGGCGCGGGGATATATTCCTGCATCATCCGTATCAGACGTTTGACCCGGTGGTGGAATTTATCCACAGGGCAGCAGTGGATCCGAAGGTGCTGGCCATCAAGCAGACGCTGTATCGTGTTAGCGGGAATTCGCCGATCATCGCGTCACTCGCGCTGGCGGCGGAAAACGGGAAGCAGGTGACCGTGCTTGTGGAATTAAAGGCGCGGTTTGATGAGGAAAACAATATCGGCTGGGCGAAGATGCTTGAAAAAGCCGGCTGCCACGTGATCTATGGGCTGGTGGGCTTAAAGACGCACAGTAAGATCGCGCTCGTGGTGCGGCGCGAAGAGGATGGGATCCGGCGGTATGTGCATCTTGGGACCGGAAACTATAACGATTCGACAGCAAGGCTCTATTCGGACTGCGGGATCTTTACCTGCTCCGAGGACATCGGCGAGGACGCAACGGCGGTCTTCAACATGCTTTCCGGTTATTCGGAACCGGCCAGCTGGAACCGGCTGGTGGTCGCGCCTATCTGGCTCCGTGATCATTTCCTGAAACTGATCGATCGCGAAAAGGAGTTTGCCGCATCCGGAAAAGAGGGCAGGATCATCGCAAAGATGAATTCGTTATGCGATAAGGCGATCATCAATGCGCTTTATGAAGCCGCGGCGGCAGGCGTGAAGATCGATCTCATCGTGCGGGGGATCTGCTGCTTAAAGACCGGCCTTCCCGGCATCGCGGACCGGATCCGTGTCCGTTCCATCGTCGGCAATTTCCTCGAACACAGCCGGATCTATTACTTCCGCAACAACGGCGACGAAGAGATCTATATGGGCAGTGCCGACTGGATGCCGCGGAATCTGGACCGCCGCGTGGAGATCATTTTCCCCGTGCTGGATGAAGAGGGAAAGGAAAAGGCGAAGCATATCCTTAAGGTGGAATTATCGGATAATGTGAAGGCCAATATATTAAAAGAAGACGGAACCTACCGCAAGGTGGATCGCAGGGGAAAACAGAAGCTGAATTCCCAGGAACGTTTCTGCGAAGAGGCGCAGGCGCTTGTGGCAGCGAAGGAAGCGGAGAGCGAACGCCTTTTTATCCCGATCATGGCGGATGATGAAGAGGGAAGCTGAGGGGAGAGATCGTTGGTTTTTAAGCAGGTACTTCTTATTATTCAATACATTACGATCATCGGACTGTTTCTGGAGATCGTGATCGTGGTCCGGAGATGCACAAGCAGACTGCATATTTACCTTCTTCTGAACTGTCTTGCGACATTGGTGTCAAATATCGGATATCTCTGTGAAATGAACGCTTCGACAGAGGAAGCGTATTATGTCGCGCTGAAGTTTTCCTATGCGGGGCGCGTGTGGGTGGCGCTTACGTTATTTTTGTTTGTCTTGGAGCTTTGTAAGCTCAGGCTGCCGGTTCTTGTGCGGGATGTTCTGGTGGGGGTGCATCTTTTTACTTATGTTCTGGTGCTCACGGTCCAAAAGCATGACCTCTATTATACTGATACAAAATTCCGCTATGTTATCAATGGAATCTTTCCCAAGCTCTTTCATAAAAACGGGATCTGGTACAATATCCACATGGTGATCCAGATCGGATACATTGTGATCGGTCTGATCCTGCTGTTTCGGACATTGTACCGGGAAAAGAACAGGACCGCAAAGAAGCGGATCGTGGGGGTGCTTTGCGCGATCATTGCCGAAAGCTTTTTCTATATCGTGATGATGATCGGCATCCCCAGCCTGACGAATGTGTATGATATCACGATGCTCGGATATTTTATCGGCACCATGTTTATGCTGATCGCCATCATTTCTTTTGATCTTCTCGGAACGAAGGAGATCGCGCAGGAGTTTGTGATCGACAGGATCTCCGAAGGGATCATCGCGGTAGACAGGGACGGTATGGTTCAGTATGCCAATGAACCGGCAAAAGAACTCTTTCCCGTGTTGAAAGTTGAGGGCAGGGAACTGCCGGAAGAAGTCGGGAGCGCTGCGGAGAGCGGCGAGAACATATCGCTGGAAGGCCATATTTACAGGCCGGAAATAAACGAGCTGCTCTATCAGGGAAACAACTACGGCAAACTCTATGCGCTCGTGGACGAGACAGAACATTTCCGGTATATGGAAGAACTGGAAGAACAGCGCCGGATCGCGGACAGCGCGAATGAGGCAAAAAGCCGGTTCCTTGCCAATATGTCCCATGAGATCCGCACGCCCATCAACGCCGTGCTCGGCATGGACGAGATGATCATCCGTGAAACGAGCGAGAAGCCGATCCGCGCCTATGCAAAGGACATCATGTCGGCAGGAAAGACCCTTCTTTCCCTGATCAACGATATCCTTGATCTTTCCAAGGTGGAAGAGGGGAAGATGGAGATCATCCCCGTGCAGTATGATCTTTCTACACTGATCAACGACCTCGTGAACATGATCCGGGACCGCGCGAAAAAGAAGGGGCTTCACTTCGAACTCGAGGTGGATGAAAAGATCCCGCATCTTTTATACGGGGACGAGATCAGGATCCGCCAATGCGTAATGAACCTGCTGACGAACGCAGTGAAGTATACGGAAAAAGGAACGGTCCTTTTGCGCCTCACGTTTTCGAAGGAAGATGAGAAAAAGATAAAGCTCGGCTTCTTCGTACGGGATTCCGGGATCGGCATGAAAGAAGAGGATATGGAAAAACTCTTCTCGCCGTACAAGAGGATCGAGGAAAAGAGAAACAGGAATGTGGAGGGCACGGGCCTAGGCATGAGCATCACAAGGCAGCTCTTAGAGCTCATGGGCACGTCGCTTTCCGTGGAAAGCACCTATGGAGAGGGCTCCGAATTCTATTTCTATGTGGAACAGGAAGTGGTTTCCTGGGAAGAGATCGGGCCGAATGCAGGCGCTGCGGAAACGTCCGCATCGGAAGAGGCAGCCTATCAGGAACTCTTCCATGCGCCGGACGCAAAGATCCTTGTCGTTGACGATACGGAGATGAACCTGACCGTGATCACGGGCCTCCTGAAAAAGACGAAGATCGGGATCGATACCGCGATGTCCGGGAAAGATGCGATCGCGCTTTCTAAGGAGAATTCCTATGACGTGATCTTTATCGATCACATGATGCCGGATATGGACGGGATCGAGACGTTGGAGCACCTGCGTGCAGAGACCATGAACGCCAAGAAGCCCTGTGTGGCGCTGACCGCAAATGCAGTATCGGGCGCCAGGGAGAGGTACTTAAAAGCCGGGTTCAATTCCTATCTTTCCAAGCCCGTGGACGGGAAAAAACTGGAGGAGCTTCTTCGTTCCCTCCTTCCCGTAGAAAAGGTGCTTGAGCCGGAACCGGATGAGGAAACGGCAGAACCTGTCCCGGCAAAAGAAACGTCCATGGAGTGGCTTAAAGATATCCCAGAGATCGACGCCGGCGCCGGGCTTAAAAACTGCGGAACAGAAGAGGGGTACGCTTCCGTCCTGAACGTATTCCACCGCACGGCGGAGGCAAAGGCAGATGAGATCGAAACCCTGTACCAAAAAGGCGATATCGAAAACTATACGATCAAGGTACACGCCCTGAAAAGCTCGGCGCGGATCATAGGCGCGGCCGAACTATCAAAGCTCGCGGAACAATGCGAAGCAGCGGGTAAGAATCAGGATGAGGCGTTCATCGATGAGCATACGGACCGGCTCCTTTTGATGTACCGGTCTCTGGATAAAAAGCTAAGCGTGATGGACAAGGACAGGGAAACGCTCCCCGAGATCAGCCCGGCCGAAATGAAAGAGGCCTGGCAGACGATCCTCGAGATCAGCGATTCGATGGACTACGGCCTGATGGATCAGATCATTAAGGACCTGAAGGGATACCGGCTTGGCGCGGAAGATGAAAAGAACCTTCTTGAAGTAGAGAAAGCACTGACGGAACTGGATTGGGAGAAGATAAGATCGCTGGCCGAAAAGGGCATGAAGTAAGGCATAGACTGGAGGAAATGACATGGTAACATACAACACCGGGAAAGTGGTGATCATCAGCGTGACAGACGGCTTCCTGGCGAAGAGCCTGATGGGAAAGCTGGAGGCAGAACACATCCGTGCGGAGTTTTCACGGGCGGATATCAGGGAGATCAAGTCGCATATCGAGGAAATGGAGTTAGTCGTCCTCTTCATGAGTGAAGAGCTGGCGGCGATGCCGGAGACACTAGTTTATCTCAAGGACTTGATCCAGGATAAACAGCCGGGTGTGATCCTGATCGGGGAAGAGGATCAGTACAATGCGTTCACAAAGCTGATCCCGGAGGAAAGCGTGACGCAGTGGTTTAGGAGGCCGCTTGATATCGACAAGCTATCGAAAACGATCCGGGATTTTATCTCCGCGAACTCGGGAGAAAACCGCAGAAAGACCGTGCTGATCGTGGATGATGACATCACATACATGCACACCGTGTACGAGTGGCTCCGGGACCATTATCGCGTCGGCATGGCTGCAAACGGCGTGCAGGCGATCAGCTACCTCGCGAAGAACAAGGCGGACCTTGTCCTGCTGGACTATGAAATGCCGATCGTGAACGGCCCGCAGGTCTATTCCATGTTAAAGAGCGAATCCGAAACAGGCGAGATCCCGGTCATGTTCCTGACCGGCCATAGCGATCGTGAAAGCGTGATGTCGGCTGTGGACCTAAAGCCCGTGGACTACCTCCTGAAAACGATCGACAAGCCGACGCTTTTGAAGAAGCTGAGTGATTTTTTTGAAAAAGGTTAAGATTTTTGTTGACAGAAACGGATTGGAATGGTAGAGTTTCATGGTAACTGATTTGTTGCACGAAGCAGGGTGACCACTCTCACCTCCGGCGCGATCGGGCGCCTCAGGTAACCGCAGCAGATACCTTTATATGGTATTTATGTGAAGAAGTGGGTTCCCTTGCGGGCATCCATTTTTTTGTGTAATAAATGTTTAGGAGGAAAAAACCATCAGCGATTTAATGATCAATGAACAGATCAGAGACCGCGAGGTCCGTGTGATCGGAGAAAACGGGGAACAGCTGGGCGTGATGCCTATCAAGGAGGCCATGCGCCTTGCGGACGAGGCAGAGCTTGACCTTGTCAAGATCGCTCCCACAGCTAATCCGCCGGTCTGCAAGATCGTGGACTACGGCAAGTTCAAGTACGAGCAGATCCGGAAAGAAAAGGAAGCCAGGAAAAAGCAGAAGACGGTGGAACTGAAAGAGATCCGCATGTCTCCGAACATCGATACGAATGATCTGAACACAAAGATCAATGCGGCCAGAAAGTTTCTTGCCAAGGGGAACAAGGTAAAGATCACGCTTCGTTTCCGAGGAAGGGAAATGGCGCATATGAACGAGCATCGACACATGCTGGATGACTTCGCGGCGGAACTTGCCGAAGAGTCCAATGTGGAAAAAGCGCCGAAGGTGGAAGGCAGAACGGTCAGCCTTGTCCTGGCGCCGAAAAAAAACTGACAGAAAAATAAAGGAGGATAGAGCAATGCCGAAAATGAAAACAAGCAGAGCCGCTGCAAAGCGCTTTAAAGCAACGGGTACCGGAAAGCTGAAGAGGAACAAGGCCTACAAGAGGCACATCCTTACCAAGAAGACCACGAAGACCAAGAGAAATCTTCGTAAGAGTGAGGTTATGGATCAGAGCAATGCAAAGGTAATGAAGAAGATTCTGCCTTATCTGTAAGGCGTTAAGGAGGTGCGAAAAGATGGCTAGAGTAAAAGGCGGTTTAGGCGCCAAAAAGAAACATAACAGAGTATTAAAGCTGGCGAAGGGATATCGCGGAGCCAGATCGAAACAATATCGTGTAGCAAAGCAGTCGGTCATGAGAGCGCTGAAGAGCTCTTATGCCGGAAGAAAAGAGAGAAAGCGCCAGATGCGGTCGTTATGGATCGCGCGGATCAATGCGGCGGCCAGGCTGAACGGCTTATCCTACAGCCGGTTCATGTATGGGCTGAAGCTTGCGGGCGTGGAAATGAACCGGAAGGTGCTTGCGGATCTTGCCGTTACCGATCCCGAAGGGTTCAAGGCGCTTGCAGAGAAGGCGAAAGAGAAAGTTGCATAAGTAAGTGATCAAGAGCGTATGGATTTCGTACGCTCTTTTTTATACGTAGTTATGCGCAGGGCGGCGCAGGGAAATATTTCGGCTTGCGCCGAACGCCGAGCGCGCAGCGAGCAGTGAGGATAAATCCTCCTGCTCGATCGCACAAATTTTTTTAAAGGAGGGTTTTGCAGATGAAGGTATTAGTCACGGGCGGAGCCGGCTTTATCGGGAGCCACACGGTGGTGGAGCTTTTGAATGCCGGACATGAAGTTCTTGTATATGATAATCTTTCCAATTCCAGCGAGAAGTCGCTTTTAAGAGTGGAGGAGATCACGGGAAAGAAAGTCCCCTTTGTGAAGGGAGATATTCTGGACCGGGAGACGCTGGAGAAGCTCTTTTCGGAGAATGAGTTTTCCTGCTGCATCCATTTCGCGGGGCTGAAGGCCGTGGGAGAGTCGGTGGAAAAACCCTGGGAGTATTACCATAACAATATCGCGGGAACATTGGTGCTGACGGATGTGATGAGAAAGCACGGGTGCAAGAACATCATCTTTTCTTCCTCCGCGACTGTATACGGCGAACCGGCGGAGATCCCGATCACGGAGAACTGCCCGAAGGCGCCCTGCACGAATCCCTACGGCTGGACGAAATCCATGCTGGAGCAGATCTTAAGCGACATGCAGAAGGCGGATCCGGAGTGGAACGTGATCCTTCTGCGTTACTTTAATCCGATCGGCGCGCATAAGAGCGGGAAGATCGGAGAGAACCCGAACGGGATCCCGAATAACCTGATGCCTTATATCACGCAGGTGGCGGTCGGGAAACTGAAGGAGCTCGGCGTGTTCGGAGACGACTATGATACGCCGGACGGGACCGGCGTGCGGGACTATATCCATGTGGTGGATCTGGCGGTCGGCCATGTGAAGGCACTGAAGATGATCGAGGAAAAAGCGGGGCTCAAGATCTATAATCTCGGTACCGGCCATGGCTATTCGGTGCTTGATATCGTGAAGAATTTTGAGGAAGCCACCGGCGTAAAGATCCCCTATGTGATCAAACCGCGCCGCGCCGGCGACATTGCCACGAACTACTGCGATCCGGCAAAGGCAAAGGCAGAGCTCGGCTGGGAAGCGCAGAACGGGATCAGGGAAATGTGTGCTGACTCCTGGAACTGGCAGAAGAACAACCCGAACGGGTATGAGGATTAGGATCAAATTCAGGGAAAATGAGTAGGAAAAAAGGATCGAGATTGAAACCTTTACTGGCGGGTCTTGCGGTTCTCTCCTTTGTGATGTGCGGCTGCGGGGCAAACGCCGGACCGAAAGATACGGTCACGGATGATTCCCTGCAGAAGGTGCTCGACGCAAAGCAGCTCATCCTCGGGCTGGACGCCAATTACCCGCCGATGGGCTTTACGGATGAATCGGGGGAGCTTGTCGGCTTCGATATTGACGTGGCACAGGAGGTCTGCAGGCGCCTTGGGATCAACCTTGTGAAACAGCCCATTGAATGGGATGCCAAGGAAGAGGAGCTAAACAGCGGAAACATCGACTGCATTTGGAGCGGCATGTCCGTGACGCCGGAACGAGCGGAATCGATGACGTTGTCGCAGCCGTATCTGAAAAACACGCTGATCTTCGTTGTTGCGGAAAACAGCAACGCGAAGGGGTTAAGGGATCTTAAGGGCTGCTCGATCGGCGTGCAGGCCGGTTCGGCCGTTGTGGATGCGCTGATGGAATCCAGCATTTACCCGGACGTTTCCGTTGTCGAGTATGAGGACAATACGACGCTGATGGGAGACCTCGGAGCCGGGAAGGTGGATGCGATCCTGATCGATTCGATCGCCGCGTATTATTTCATTTTCAACGGCGAAGAGCGTTATTACGTTCTTTCCGACAGCATCAGCGAGGAAGAGATTGCGATCGGCTTTCGCAAAGGGGATTACAGTTTGTGTGATAAAATTCAGGAGATCGTCAGCGATATGAAGGAAGACGGATCGCTGGGAGATATCTCGAAAAAGTGGTTTCAGACAGACATCATGGTCGTGCGGTAAAATCCGAGGGAACGCCCCGCAGAACCGCTGCTCGGCATCGCTTGGAATGTCGGATCTGGAGGCCGGGGACGAGTCCTTTGAACCCGTATTGAAACGCGCCGACCGGGCGATGTACGGGTCAAAAAAAGCATTCAAGGCAGAACATGGAAGCTATCGGTAAAGAATAAACCTTGCAATTCTCATTCGTTCGTGATAAAATTTGTTTTGTTATGAGAGTGGGCATTGCCCACTCTTTCATTATGATTGAACAGGAGAGCGTTTAATCCGTGAAAAAAAGAGAAGATATCGAAGAAACAGTCACGGCGCTGGCGCTGCCGATCCTTGAAAGATACGGGCTGGAGCTTTACGACACCGAATTTGTCAAGGAGGGGAGCGAAAAGTATTTAAGGGTATTCATTGATAAGGAGGGCGGCGTTACTGTCGGAGACTGCGAAGCAGTCACGCGGGAGCTGAACCCGATCCTCGATGAAAAGGATCCGATCGACGAGCCGTATATCTTTGAGGTCAGCTCGCCGGGCTTGACCAGAAGCCTGAAAAAAGACCGGCATTTCGAAAAGAGCCTTGGGGAA
>JAEESA010000013.1 GCA_016286115.1 Lachnospiraceae bacterium | reverse complement strand
GGCATAGGGTTCATCAACGCATACGAATACCGGTGTACTGTCGTCCGCCAGGATCGTTTTCAGCTCGGCTTCATTGTACTTAGTGGCCGGTCCCTTGAAGAGGTCGGGGCGGCCGTTGTGATGCACCATATCCACCTGGACCAAAAGGTTCAATATTCCGGGAATATCTTTATTTGTTGCCCGTCTTACTTCCATTCTTTATCTCCGAAAATATGTTCTTGATTTTTGCCTCAAAATACCTTTTTTCCATAGCTTTGTCAAGGGAAAGAAATTGTGTTATTATCGCAGTAACAACCATATGATCATATATGTTATGGGAGGGAAAACATGGGGACAATTACTCTTTGGTGGCTGGGGCAGATGGGGCTTATGATCAAGGCGGGGCAAACCACGATATGCATTGATTATTATGCGAGCCGGGAGGAGAACAGGCGGACACAGCCTCCGATCCCTGTGGATGAACTCCGGGGGGTGGATGCGTTTCTGGGCACGCATGACCATCTGGACCACATCGACCATGGCGCATGGAAGATCTGGGCGAAAACAAATCCATATGCAAAGTTTATTTTTTCCGGAGCACATAGGGACGCTGTGCTTGCAGACGGCGTGGCTCAGGAAAACGCCATCGGCATTAATGACGGAGAGTCCGTTGCCGTGGGGGATTTTACCATTCATGCAATTGCGGCTGCCCATGAGTTTTTGGACAGGGATCCTGAAACCGGCTTGTATCCGCATCTGCAGTATATTATCGAATGCTGCGGGATCCGGATCCACCATGCGGGAGACACGGTAAGATATGAGGGAATGCTTTCGAAACTGAAATCCTTTGGGCATATTGATATTCAGCTTTTGCCGATCAACGGGCGGGATGCAAAAAGGTATCGGAGGAACTGCATCGGGAATATGACCTTTCAGGAGGCGGCTGATCTTGCGGGAGAGGTTGGACCGGAGATCGTCATCCCGGGGCATTGGGATATGTTTGCGGATAACAGCGCGGATCCGGAAGAGTTTGCGGATTATCTCGACGCAAAGTATCACGACAGGATCAAATGCAGGATACCGAAGGTGATGGAAGAGATCGTGTTTGAAAAATAAGGGGAAACAAACAGTTGACCTGATATTTTTCCCGATATACTATGGAAACGATGACCATATCTTCCATAATATGTCAGAAACTTTGGAGGGCAAAGTGAAAAAGAGTGGGATGCTTGTTAAGGCAGCGGTATTTTCCATTTTTATGGCGGCAGCAGCTATGCTTTTCTGTGGAGTGGTTCTTTTTACCCTTTTCAGGAATAATGCCATGGAAAATGTAAAGAACACCCTGCAGGGAAATGTCGGGGTGATCTGCTATCAGCTCATGAGTTACTCCTCCCATGACTGGCTTTTGAACTATTGGAAAGATCATGCGGACGAGATGGAACGGCCGCCCAGTCCCGATGGTGAAAATGATCAGGAATGGATCGTCAATTACCTGAATTATTATGCGAGCTATGAGGACCTTCGCCATATAAACACAGCAGAGGTCCAGACCGAAGATGTTCTTACCATGTCGGAGGAAGAACAGCGGCATTTTGCGGAATACTGTTATTTTGAGATCAATTCGGATATGATGGAGCTTCCGAAAATGCTGAAGCTCGACAAGGTGACCTTTTTTGAACCGGAGAAAGAAGCAAAGAAAGGGTATGTATTCTTTTATTTTGATCGGGATGAAAATCTCCTTGGCGGACAGACCTGGCGCCTGGGAACGGAAATCCCATTCGATATAAACCAGCGTCCCGAGTTGCAGAGACTTTATGATGAAGAACTTTTTTACTCCGAGGAGGAGATCTATCGTTCCGAGGAAGACGGGGAGGAGTATGCTTCTACATACATGCTTTTCAGGTTGAACTCAGGCAAGGAGCTGATCACAGAGGTGACCATATCTCTGAATAAGATCATGAAGGATGTTTGGGCAGATGTTATTCATTTTGAAGCCTGGATCGCCTGCGTCATCCTGGTCACGATCATTTTTGTTCTGCTCAATATATATTTTGGCGGGATCCGGCCCACGGTGAGGCTCCAGAAGGTGATCGAAGAATATACGGGGAACTGGGACAGCAGGGAATTGAAGGAGAAGCTGAACAAACACCGCCCCAATAATGAGCTCGGCAGTTTATCGGACAACCTGGTTCGGATGGGTGAGGAGATCGACCTCCATGTCAATGAAGTCAAAGCAGTCACTGCCGAAAAAGAGAGGATCGGCGCAGAGTTGGATGTGGCCTCCAGAATCCAGACCGGCGTTTTGCCGAAGGATTTTGCCGATGCTTCGGAGAAAGCGAACTGCATTCTTTACGCTTCCATGACGCCGGCAAAGGAAGTCGGAGGAGATCTTTATGACTTCTTTATGGTAGATGAGGATCATCTCGCCCTCGTGATCGGCGATGTTTCCGGGAAGGGGATCCCGGCCGCCCTGTTTATGATCACGACGAAGGCGCTGATCAAGAGCACGCTGAAACAAGGGGAAAAGAGCCCGAGTGCCGTGCTGTCCGGTGTCGGAGATCTTCTTTGCGAAGGAAATGAAGAGTGGATGTTTGTCACGGTGTGGATCGGCATCCTGGAGCTTTCCAGCGGCAGGATGATCTGCACCAACGCCGGGCATGAACTGCCGGTGATCTACCGGAAGAACGGGGATTTTACATTTTTCAGGGACGAACACGGCGTTCCGGTTGCCACAATGGAGGGCGCGGAATATGAGGATTATGAGCTGGAAATTCATTCCGGAGATACGTTGTTCGTTTACTCGGACGGACTCCCGGAGGCACAGAACAAAGCCGACGAGATGTTCGGGGAGGAACGACTTCTTACGGCTTTGAATGAGGAACCGGGCGGCATGCCGGAGGAGTTGATCGAGAGGATGTCCAAACGGGTTACGGACTTTGTGGGAGACTGCGATCCGTTTGACGACCTGACCATGTTATGTATAAAACTGCGCTAGTTTTTTTAGAAAAGGAGCAAAGATGAAGAAAAAAGCCGTTGGGTTTATCGCAGCGATGCTTAGCATTATTTGTGTAGCCGGGTGCGGCGAAAGCAAAGCGAACCCGGCTGCGGTGCAGGAACCGGCAGCAGTGGCGGAAGAAAAAGTTTCCAAACCGGAGACAGAGGCGCGTTCAGAAAACACGTCCGGGGATGTGGTCGAGGTGGATTTTTCCGACCTGGCGGATGAGTACAAGCCCTGGGCGGATAAATATACGGCGGCAGCAGACAAGCTTTCCCAGTGCCTTCCGGTAGAGGGAGCCGGGATCTCACCGGAGCAGGTGGATGCAGACCTTGCCGCTATGGCGGCGGCTATCGGCGCGCAGGCGATGAGCGATTCGGAAAAGACAAAGATGGATACGATGATCGCGCAGATCGATAATCTTTATGCGCAAAGTAAGAACATGTGTGACACGAAGCTGAACGATATCATCGCCCTGTCGCAGGAAGGATACTCCGGAGAGTTTGAACAGAAGATGAATGACGAGAGAAAGAAGTATGATGAACTGATATCAGCCGGAAAATATAAGGACGCATACGATCAGCTGCTTGGCATGGAAGAGATGTATCTTTCCGAAAAATAATGTTATAGTTGTGTTTGTATGGGAAACGTAGTTTGGAACTGTTTCCCCGGGTTTTTTAGAGCGGAGCAGTAATGTATTATAATATTTCTTTTGATATAGCCGCGATACTTGTGCTCATAGTGATTGCGGTGGGAATGAAAACGGTTCTTTACACGGATACGCCGGGACATAAACTCGTGTGCAGATATGTGTATTCCGTGATCGCATGCGCTTCCATCGACATTGTAACGGCTTACACGATCTGCTACGGAAGCATGGTTCCGGACTTTGTGAATGTGATACTGAATACGCTGTATCAGTATTCATCTGTTCTTTGTGTTGCCGTTGCGATGAGGCTTATCTTAAACTACTTCCCGAGCGCTTCCAAAGTATCTGTGATGATCAACAGGGTGCTGCTGTATCTGCTGGCCGGATTTGTGACGGTAAATATATTTACCGGGTGGATGTTCCGGTTTGAAAACGGCGTCTACATACACGGTGACCTTTATCTGATCGCCTATGTGCTGTCACTATTGATCGTTTTGCACATGCTTTTTGTTGTGGTGCTGAACCGGAATGACCAGAAGGGCGTGATATTTAAGCTCATCATTTTGTTCCTTTTCCTGCCGACGATCTTTACGGTGATCCAGATGTTTATGGGAAATGTCCTGCTCATCACATTCGGCGAAGCATTTTCCGCGCTCATGATGCTCTTTGCACTTGAGACTCCCGACTACCGGAAGCTCATGAGGACGATGAAGGAACTGGATGATGCCAAAGAGGATGCAAACGTCGCCAACAGGGCGAAGAGCGACTTCCTTGCGAGTATGTCCCATGAGATCAGGACTCCTCTCAACGGGATCCTCGGGATGAACACGATGATCCTTAAAGACAGCAAAGATCCGCAGATCACGGAGTATGCGGAGAATATCCGCGTCGCCGGGAACGGCCTTTTGTCGATCATCAATGACATTCTTGACGTTACAAAGATCGAATCCGGGAAGCTGGAGATCCGGCCCGATAATTATGACCTGCTATCGGTCATGAATGAATGTTATCAGATGAACCGGCTGCGAGCGGTGGATAAGGGGCTTGATTTCAAATTTATCAATGACCCCGGTATGCCGGCCGGATACTACGGCGATGAGGTCCGCATACGCCAGATCATGAATAACCTTGTTTCAAACGGTGTGAAATACACCAAAAAGGGATCCGTGAAGATGGAGGTGGAATACCTCCGGAGTAATGATGATGACAAGATCGAAGGCGGCAGGCCGGGCAACCTGATCATCACCGTCACGGATACCGGGATCGGGATCAAAGAGGAGGATCTGGACAGCCTCTTCGAACGGTTTAACCGGCTCGATGAGCTTACGAACAGGCACGTGGAGGGAACCGGCTTGGGCCTTTACATCACGCAAAGGCTTGTCCATATGATGGACGGTTCGATCGACGTGGAGAGCATATATGGGAAAGGAACGGTCTTCATTGCCAGGATCCCGCAGAAGGTCACTGATCCTGCGCACGCCGGAGATTTTAACGAAAGAATGAAAGAAAAAACAAACGTGGAAAACATTGAAACAGAAGACGTCGATGCCTCGGGGAAGAAGGTGCTCGTTGTGGATGATACGAATATCAACCTTCTCGTATTTAAGGGGCTGATCCGCGATACGGGCGTGAGCCTCGACACCGCGCTTTCCGGTGCGGAGGCGATCACAATGACGCAAAAAACGAAATACGATCTGATCTTCATGGATTATCTCATGCCGGAAATGAACGGGGTGGAAGCTTTCCATAAGATCCGGGACGATCAGGATAATCCAAACCGTGAAACGCCGACCATTGTGCTTACCGCAAATGCGGTTGTGGGAGCCAGGGAACAATACCTGGCGGAAGGGTTTGCCGAGTATTTGAGTAAACCGGTCAAGCAGGCGGAGCTGGTGGCCATGATCGAGCATTTCCTGGTGCCGGAGGAAGGAAACGGATCTCCCGCCGATTGACTTGGCGAAAAAGGGCGTAATATGGAGGACTGAAATGAGCAGAGGGAAAGAAAAGTTTTTTTCGATCGCCGGGCTTTTGGGTATCACGCTGGCTTGTTTTGGAATGTGCGGCTGCCAAAGGAATGAGCTGCCGAAGGAAACGGAACCGGATCCGGATATAGAAATAGAAAGGGATACGGAAATTGAAGTGATCGACGGTGGAGAGGTGGATCACTCCGACTATAGCGCCCCCAAGGAGATCGAGTCGAAGGATATTACGGAGTACTATGCCACGTTTAACATTGAAGGGAAATGGGCGCCCGGGCAGAGAGACGTGTTCTATACGTTTGAGGTAAAGCCGGATGAAGAAGGCGTACTGATGGCAACTGAATCGGTTACAGGCGTTAAAGCCGTGGCCGATCAGGCTTTGCTTACTTCCTTGCAGGAGATCATTGATGAATTCAATCTCGCAGAGCATAATGGCGAATACCGGATCACCGCCGGGATCGATCCTTCTTTATACGGCCCCAGCACGCTGACCGTGAACTATGCGTCGGGCGAAGAACTGAACTTTACGCAGGATAATGATCCTTCCGAGGAGTGGGCGAAGAAGACATATCTGGCCTTCGCGAAATGGTTTGCCGGACAGGGTGATCCGTCGCTCCTGCCGGAAGAATATGAAAACATGGTTTCAAAGCTTTCGATCGCATTCAACGATATCTATGCCGGAGGCTCCTATGAGTACAGCGTAGGCGAAGAAAGGGATGAATACGGGCGCCTTGTGCTTACACGGACTATTGACGGAGAAACGGACCGGGCTTCGGTTTATTCCTCGAACATCTTTTTTGATGATATCAGCGGCATATTGAGTGATCATGATCTGCAGGCCTATGCGTCTTCTTCGGGAGATGAAGAAGCGGATCTCAGGATCGATATCGTATACGAAGACGGACATGAGCTGTCCATCCACACAAGCGATGAGGCCGCGATCGATGAACTGGTCGTGATGACGAGCGATCTTTTTGATCGTTTTAACGATTATTTTTGAGCCGTCGAAAAGGGGGAGAAGGATATGAGTGAAAAAACGGAAATTTCAGCGGTACGGGGAGATATAACACAGGATCATGGAGTACAGGCGATCGCAAATGCCGCGAATACGAGCCTCCTTGGCGGGGGCGGGGTGGACGGAGCGATCCATCGTGCTGCCGGGCCGGAGCTTCTGGAGGAATGCCGGACGCTGCACGGCTGCGAGACAGGGCAGGCGAAGATCACGAAGGCGTATCGGCTGCCCTGCGAATATGTGATCCATACGCCGGGACCGATCTGGAACGGCGGAGCATATGATGAGGAAAAACTGCTTGCATCCTGTTACAGGTCCTGCCTGGAGCTCGCCGTGGAACATAAGATCAGAAGCATCGCTTTTCCGTCCATTTCAACCGGCGTCTATGGGTACCCGTTGAAACAGGCGGCGGCAGTTGCTGTTCGTACGGCAAGAGAATTTGTGGCTGCCCATCCCGGGGACCTTGATGTCATCAAATGGGTGTTGTTTGATGACCGTACGCTGCAGGCATATCTGGAACAGATGTAAGAAAAAGGGGGAGAGCCGATGAGCCTGTTGAGGTTTGACTACAGTTGGGAGAATGCCGTGCAAAAGATCACGGACAAACCGCTCATTGTTGTCGAATGGTCCGGCGGAGTGGACCGGCAGCACCCGTTTTCCCTTATGGAAGGAAAGAAATATCAGCAGATGGAAAGTGTTATCTGTTATAGAAAATAAAGGAACAGGAAGGATAGATCATGATTTTTGACAGTGTTCTCGAAGCAGTGGGGCATACTCCCATCATCCGGTTGAAAAGGCTCGTAAGGCCCAACAGCGCTGAGGTTCTTGTGAAGTTTGAAGGCACGAATATCGGCGGATCCATTAAGACCCGGACGGCTCTCAATATGATCCTGGCCGCGGAAAAAGAAGGGCTTCTTCATGCGGATACGGTCATTGTGGAACCTACCAGCGGAAACCAGGGCATTGGTCTGGCTCTGGTGGGGGCAGTAAGGGGCTATCGCACGATCATCATCATGCCGGATTCGGTCAGTGAGGAACGCAGAAAGATCATCCGGCATTATGGGGCGGAGGTGATCCTGATCCATGATGACGGGGATATCGGAGCCTGCATGGATGAGTGCCTTAAGACGGCGCTTAGAATGAGAGACGAAGACCCGAAGGTATTTGTTCCGCAGCAGTTTGAGAATCCGAACAACACTATGGCGCATAAAAATCACACGGCTCTGGAGATCATGGAACAGGTGGCAGGGCCCATTCATGGGTTCTGCTCCGGGATCGGAACCGGCGGCACCATTACCGGGATCGGAGAAGTATTAAAGGCGCAATACCCGTTTGTGGAGATCTGGGCGGTCGAGCCCGAGAATGCGGCGATCCTTGCGGGCGGAAACATCGGAACCCATCTTCAGATGGGGATCGGGGACGGGATCATTCCCGACATCCTGAACCAGTCCATCTATGATGATATCTGTGTTGTGTCGGACGAGGAAGCTATTGGAACGGCGCAGAGGCTGGCAAGGGAAGAAGGGATCCTGTGCGGGATCTCCAGCGGTACCAATGTGGCTGCCGCGATAAAGCTGGCGGAAAAACTGGGATCCGGAAAGACCGTGGTTACCGTGCTGCCGGATACGGCGGAGCGGTATTTTTCGACGCCGCTTTTTGATGAAGAGTGATGGCTATGCATAATGCGTTTCTTGACAGGCCCGATTGGGACAGGCCGTCGGTCCATAATAGCGAACGGTGCGCACAGTTTCGGTTCGGAAAAACAGGCTCTTTGGTATACCGATATTATCTCCCGCAGGAGCCGGAGGGCGCGCCGATCGTTTTGTTCCTTCACGGCGCTGATGTGGTCGGAAATGATAATGAAAGCCAGCTCATCTATCATGACATCGGGACCATGTTTGCAAAAAAGCAATGGCAGGAGAAGCATCCCTGTATCATCATCGCGCCGCAGTACGGCAGGGGAAGCTACTGGAGCCGGAATGAAATACAAAATACTATCTTTTCGATCATTGAGGATACGGCAGCTGCCTATAACGCCGACAGAAGCCGTATCTATGTCTATGGCTACAGCGCGGGTGGAGTGGGCTGCCTTTCCCTCCTTAAAAGCCGGCCGGAGCTCTTCGCTGCCGCGATCCCAATCTGCGGAGCTACGGATACGGACGGGCTCGGCAATCTCGCAAAGGTCCCTTTATGGCTTCTTCATGCCGAGGATGATGGGATCGTCTTATGCTCTTACGGAAGCATGCATCTTGGTTCCAAAGACCTGTTCGGAAAAATGGCACATGAAGACCGGGTTCAGGAAACAAAAGGAAAGGCGGGCGAGACCCTCTATTCAGCCGGAGAAAACTTACGTTACACAGAGCTTCCGGCCGGTTTTATGGAGCGGGAATACGGCGTCAATCCGCATTGCTCCTGGGTCTATATGTCTGATAAAAACAGACCTGAATTGCGGGAGTGGATGTTTTCAAAGAGGCGTGATACGGCTGCAGGATAAAGGACATTTTTATGGATGAACTCAGAAGATTGAAAGAGCTTGCGGACAGGAGCTTTCGGAGCGGGCAGTTTGCGTTCACGGATTTTTTATCCATGGCGGAGCTTTCGGTGTTCTATGAGAATGAAAGAGAACTCCTCTATGCGAGCCCGGTTCTGTTTGGGGGATATGAGGGGGCGGAGCGGCAGATGATCCGGTTTGGAAATGAAGAGGAGCTCGGATACGAGGAAGCGTTTCCGATCGACGCGCTCCGTGTTACGCCCGTCATGAGCAAGTTCTCGGATGACTTAAATCACAGGGACTTTCTGGGAGCGCTGATGAACCTGGGCATCAAACGGGAAATGACCGGTGATATTGTGGTGAACGGTAAGGATGCATTTGTGTTTTGCAGAAGCACCCTTTCTCCTTACATTATGGAGAACCTGACGAAGGTGAAGCATACCTCTGTTAAAGTCGAAAACGCGAACGGGGAAGAAGTTGTTTCTTCGCAGGAAAGAAAGGAAAGGATCGTCCAGATACAGTCCAACCGGATCGATGCGGTGGCGGCAAAGGTATATGGGATGTCAAGGCAGGAAGCGTTGGCTTTATTTGCCGAACACCGGGTGTATCTGAATGGAAAAGAGTGTACCGGAAACGCCAAAACATTGTGCCCGGGGGATATCGTAAGCGTCCGCGGGAAAGGCAGGTTCGAGTTCGAGGAAGAGCTGAATCTCAGCAAAAAGGGGAAGCTGAACTGCCGGGTGATGTGCTGGTGAGATAAAGCAATAAGGGGATAGAGAAGTATGAAGCTAAGAATAGCATTGCTTCAGCTGCTTCCGGGGAAGGATACGGATGAGCAGCTCCATATCGGGTTGCAGGCTTGCAGGAAAGCAAAGGAGATGGGCGCGGATATCGCGTTGTTTCCTGAAATGTGGAGCGACGGATACATGATCCCGCAGGATGAAGAGGAATTGAGGAAGCTTGCTGTCACAAAGGAAGGTGATTTTGTATACAGTTTCGGGAAGATCGCAAAGGAACTGGAGATGGCGGTCGGGATCACTCTTTTAGAGCAGCACGAGCCGAAGCCCCTGAATTCGATGATCCTCTTTGACAGGAACGGAGAGCGCCGGCTTCACTATTCAAAGGTCCATACCTGCGCCTTTGACGCCGAAAAGGTGCTTTCGCCGGGGGAAGATTTTTATGTGGCAGACCTTGATATCGGAAGAGGGACGGTTTCCGTCGGATCCATGATCTGTTTTGACAGGGAGTTTCCGGAAAGCGCAAGGATCCTTATGCTGAAGGGCGCGGAGGTTATTCTCGCGCCGAACGCCTGCCCGATGGAGATCAACAGGCTGTCGGCGCTCCGGACCAGGGCGTATGAAAACATGCTTGCGGTTGCCACCTGCAATTACCCGGAGGGACAGCCGGACTGCAACGGGCATTCCACGATATTTGACGGCGTGGCGTGGCTCGAGGACGAGCCCGGCGTGCGGGACATGTGCGTGTTTGAAGCGCCGGAGGAAGAAGGCATTTTTCTTGCCGAGATCGATATGGATCAGCTCCGCGCTTACCGCGAACATGAGATCATGGGCGCGAAATACAGGCACCCGGAGAGGTATGGGAGTTTAAGCGAACAGAAGTGAAAATTTTTTTCTAAAAAAGTGCAACCCCGGGCCCGGGTTGTCGCTATCTATAGTGAACGGGCTGATCCGTTTTCGAAAACTGATGACTAAAAAAGGAGGGTATTATGAAAAAGAGAATAGCTATGATCCTTGCAGCGGTTTGTATTGTTACGGTATCGGGATGCGGAGCAGCAACCGCAGCGCAGAATGTGAAGACGGCAGAAACGGTTACGGAAACAAAGCCGGCTGCCAAAGTGCAGGAGGCTCCGAAGGCTGCACCGGAAGCGGCGGGCGCCGTCGCTTCTGCAGAAAGCACGATCACGGTAAACGGCACGGGAGAGATCAAATGTGAGCCGGACATGGCAGAGGTGATGCTGGCGATCGAAACGAATGAAGCAACCGTGGAGGAATCGCAGAAGAAAAACGCCGAAGAAACGAATGCGGTTTTAAAGACACTTTCGGATGAAGGAATCGAGGAGTCATCCATTCAGACATCGGACTACAGCGTTTATCCCAGGTACGACGATTACGGAGAAGAGATCGTTTCTTACTCCGTGAACACAACGCTGACCGTGTCGGATGTTCCGATCGCAAACGTCGGCAAACTGCTCTCGGCTTGTGGGAAGTCAGGCATTACAGAAGTCAGGAACGTGCAGTATTTTTATTCCGGATATGACGAGGCGTATGAGACGGCTTTGGGTGAATCGGTGGCTGCAGCAGAGAAGAAAGCAGTGGCTCTGGCAGCTGCGGCCGGAAAGGCATTGGGCGGCATTATCAGTATCACCGAAGGATACCAGGACACGTCTCTCCGCTATGTGTATGACAATGGGATGGCTTCCTATGCGGATACGGAAGCAGCTTTGGCTACGGGAACCGGGCCCGATATCAAGCCGGGAGAAGTGACGGTAAATGCCGAGGTTACGGTGGTCTATAGTCTGAAATAATCTTAGAAGAGGAACGACGTTGACGGATACAGAGATCATTGACTTATATCTGGAGCGGGATCAGGCTGCGATACGGCAGACCTCCGACAAATACGGTGCACGGCTCCGGAGGATTTCAGAGGGCATCACGAGAGACGCCGGTTCTGCCGAGGAATGCGAAAACGATACCTACATGAAAACCTGGGAGGCGATCCCGCCGAATGAGCCCCGGGACTATTTCTTTGTGTTCCTTGCCAGGATCACAAGGCATCTTTCTCTGGATGCCTGTAAGGAGCGTAACCGGTTGAAGCGGAAAGCAGAGCTGAACGAGTTTACAAAGGAACTGGAAGAGTGTATTCCCGGCGCGGACGACACGGCTGGAGAAGTGGAAGCGAAGCTTCTTGGGGAAAGCATAACAAAGTGGCTCTATACCCAAAAGAAAGAGCATCGTAATATCTTCCTGCGGCGTTACTGGTACATGGACAGCATCGAGGAGATCATGAACCGCTTCGGCTTTGGGGAAAGTAAGGTGAAATCCATCCTGTTCCGCTCCAGAAAGAGCCTTCAGGACTATCTTGTGAAGGAGGGTTTTGAAGCATGACAGGAAAGGACCTTCTGGAATCTATGGAATATGTGGACCCGAAGCTGATCGAGGCGGCGGAGAACCCTCTGCATAAAAAGGTTTTCCGAAGAAGAGTATTGATGACAGTAGTCGCAGCGGCAAGCCTTGCGTTCGTGATCGGGATATCTTCGTACGGTATTCATTCCCACAAATTCAAAGAACAGGAAGCTTCCGTTATGATGACCGCGGAAGCGCCGGCATACGACAGTATTGAAGAAGAACGGGAAGAAATACCGGCATACGGCGGTGTCGAAGAAGAACAGGAAGAAATACCGGCATACGGCGGTGTCGAAGAAGAACAGGAAGAAGCAGCGGAAGCGGAAATGGCAGCCGTGGAAAGCGCTGATATGATTACCGCTTCTTTGGATGATGAAATGATCTCGAAGCTGGATCAGGACCTGAAAGAAATGGCGGAGCCGGAGAAGTCGGTCAAGGAGATCGCTTTTTCCATGAAGCAAGGGATCGCCACGATCTACGTAACGATCACGCAGGAACAGGCAGAATTGCTTGCCCGGGATGAACTCTTAGCGGACAGCCTTGATGGCAGCTTGACGCAGTATGCATCATACATTGACGAACAGCTGTCTGAAAACGGCATCCCGCAGAAGACGATCGGGATTGTTTTTATCGAAGGACAAACGATACCGTATGTTTATTTTTCTGCGGATGAAGTTACTGCGCCGTAGCTACACGGATCAGGGACGGGTTGGAGCAGGCGGTTTTGGAATGGCTGATAAAGTAAGGCAGGGGCGCGAACCCCTGCCTTTTTATGCCCATCCCCCTGCCTTCGTTATGTGCCGGCCCGCGCAAGGAAAAATCCCGGCTAAAGCAGACCGCAAGGATTGGCTATTTATATACAATAACTGCTATAATCTCCACTAAATCATCGGATGCGTTTTCAACTCCATGGCCTGTTCCTGCGGGGCATAAAGTAACATCTCCCGCCTCTACGTCCCGGATCTCGCCGTTATCGTTGTACTTCGCGTTCCCACTCAGAAAATAAAACAGTTCACTGTCTGTTTCATGCACATGAAAACCGATACTGCAGCCGGGTTTCAATGTGATTCTGGAAAACATCCGGCCCTTGCCGCTCATCTCCTCCGGAGACTGGATGAAATTCGTGATCTCAACGATCCCGTTTCCGTCTCTCATGCGTTCCCGCAGTTCTTTTTGACATTCGTCCTTTTTTCTGATCATGATCCTTTCACTCCTTATATCGTTTTTCTTAATTCCCGCCACATACATAGCTCTGAATCAAAACATAGAACGATACTTCTTTTTTGTCAAGGAGAGTGGCCAGCTCTGGTTCATGAGTTTTTTGAAATTGGATATTTACGGTATTCAATTATTCCGATGGTTGAGGTATTGTATTGAAGATGATTGTTTTATAAGGAGATGCCGATGACTTTTGAACAGAGAGAATGGACACGCGCCAGAGATGAACTGGTGAGAATGATCGCAGAGCTTGGATTTCCCGAAGAACTTGGCAGTGAGGTGGCAAAGAATCTCGGCTCCCCGAAAGCCATGCAGCGGATGATGGGCTACCTTTACAACGTGAAACCACGCAGCGCCGAGCTGATCGTGGACGAGATGCTCGCCATCCAAAGCGACATCGCAAGATGGAAGGAGAAGAAAGCCAGTGAAGAAGCGAATGCCCGTTACAATGAAGTGCTGAACTACGGGCTTTCGGATCCTGAGGATGATGAGGAATGATCAAAAATCATACATGTTGCATATAAGAAAGTGGAGGTAGAATGTGGAACCTGAAGAAATAAGGCTGTCGCCTATGCCAAAAACATGGATCCTGGATCTGGACGGGACTTTGGTTGTCCATGATGGTCCATTCATTATGGGAAAAGATGAGTTCCTTCCGGGCGCAAAAGAATTTCTGGAGTCTATTCCGGATCGGGATATGATCATCCTGCTTACGGCGAGACTGGAATATGAAAAAGCGCATACATTGCGCTTCCTGAAAGAAAACCATGTTCGTTATGACCATATCATCTTCGGCGCCGGAGAGGGTGAGCGGATCATGATCAATGACAATAAACCGGATGGCCTGGTTACAGCGTATGCGGTTAGTACGAAACGTGACAGATTCTGCCGGACGAGGTTTGTGACGGATCAAAACTTGGGAACGATCTATGATTAGGGAATGACATTGCGGCAAACATTTGTTCGAAAAGACTATTGAATATGGATAAAATGAGTGTAACGTTAAGAAATTCTTAAACATTTCCCCTGTTTTTTCTTAAACAAAAGTCTGCTACCATAAGATCATGAAGATCGATCTTTTTGTAGGAGACTTTTTGTTATGAGCACAATACTGATCTGCGATGATGAACCTGATATTGTAAATGCCCTGAAGATCTATTTGGAAAGCGCGGGCTATGAAACGGTGTCTGCGGGAAACGGAAAGGAAGCGCTTCGGATCCTTCATGAAAAGGAGATCCATCTGGTGCTTTTGGATGTGATGATGCCGGTCATGGATGGGATCGAGACGCTGTCAAAGCTGCGGGAGACTTCCAACGTTCCGGTGATCCTGCTGACGGCGAAGTCAGAGGATACGGATAAGATCATGGGACTGTCTTCGGGCGCGGACGACTATATCACAAAGCCGTTCAATCCCATGGAGCTCTTGGCCCGTGTGAAAAGCAGCCTTCGGCGTTATCTTCTGCTTGGAGGAAGTGCGACTGCCGCAGCTTCGGATCAGGAAACCATGCCGGAAGACGGGAAACTGAGGATTGGCGGGATCGAATTGTCTGATCGTGAAAAAAGCGTTTCCCTGGACGGGGATCCCGTTTCTCTGACGCCCACCGAGTATGATATCCTGAAGCTCCTGATGGAGAACCCCGGGAAGGTGTTTTCTCCGGATGAGATCTATAGAGAACTTCACCATGAGCAGGGATATGGCGCGGAGGGCTCGGTCGCTGTTCACATCCGGCATCTCCGCGAAAAGCTGGAATATGATCCGGCGGAACCACGCTTCCTGAAGGCGGTCTGGGGCAGGGGGTACTTTATCTCGGCCGAAAAAAATCCCGGCTGAGAAAAAGTAAACGGTCGAATATATCGCAGAGGAAAAGAGGAAAAAATGAAAGCAGTTTCATGGAAAAGCAGCCCGGTGCTGCGGGTGATCTTGTATGTATTATTTATTGTGGGTATCAGCGGTCTGTTTGTTTCGGGATTTAGCATGATCGTTTTCTACGAAACCGGCATCACTTATGATGCGCGCACATATGATGAAGCCAAAAGGATCCTCGATGAAAGGATTGCACAGCAATACTCCATTGTTGCTTTGACCGGGCAGAAGGAAGGGCAGGAAGCGGCTGGCCTGGCCGATACTAATTTCCGTTATGGGATCATACAGGGATACTCCCTTGAGGAAGCAAAAGAGAAGGGAATTTTGGAGGACCCGAAGTCGTATTCTTTTCAGAATTTTGAGGCGGGGATCCCGGATGCAAAGGAACGATTTGTACATAGCTATACCTATGCCAAAGGACAAACGGATTACTATGTCCCATACAGCCTGTTTGAAGACGGATACCTGTATTTTAACGGTGAAGACAGCGATTGGGAGGACAAAGAGAATCAATACATTGTAGTTTCCACAATAGCGAAGGCTTCCTATGATCCGGCGTTGAATGACCTTTATCGTTATGAAAATGATCTGCTGCAGGCGGTCTATTCTTATAAGCTGAAGGAGCTTTTGCCGGTGATCGCGGTCTTTGCCGCCGTGCTGATCGCAGTCTGCACCATTCTGCTGCTGAACTGTGCCGGATGGAAAAGAAATGGACAGAAACAGGAGCTGATCGTACTGAAAAAAACGGATCTGTTTCCGTTGGATATTGGAACTGTTATAGCGCTCGTGCTTTTTGTGATCCTTTTCGGAGAAGGCGCAGTGTTATCTTATGAACTATGCCATAATAACAACGTCTGGGAAACACAGTGGACGATCGTTTTGCTCCCGCTGGGGTTGGTGCTTGCCGCAGGTCTGATCTTGCTGACGTATCTTATGAGTGTCGCGGCAAATGTAAAGGCAGGAGGAGTATGGGAAAGAACAGCGCTGTCAAAGCTTTGCCGGGTGATCAACCGGGGCTATGTGAGAGCACGGGAAAAGGACAGAGAAGCCGCACAGGTGAAGGATCTGAAGCGGCGGGTATGGAGCCTGTTTGCAGTGTTTACAGGAGTGGAAGCGCTTGCGCTGTATTTCATTACGCAGTATTTCTTTTCCGCCAGAGCCACGCTGCTGGTTTTTCTGCTGTGGACTGCGGAAAAGATCGTTTTAGCAGTGATCGTGTCAAGCATGCTCTGGCAGTTCGCGGAACTGAAGGTTGCGGGGATGAGGCTTGCAGACGGAGACTTTACCTATTGTGTTGACACGGAAAAGATGATGACCGATCTGGCGATCCATGGCGAGGATCTGAACCGGATCAAGGACGGGATGGAACAGGCGATATCGGAGCGGTTGAAAAGCGAGCATTTTCAGACGGAGTTGATCACGAACGTATCGCATGACATCAAGACGCCGCTGACATCGATCATCAATTACATTGACCTTTTGAGCAAGGAGGAGCTGCCCGGGGAAAAGGCGAAAGAATATGTGGAAGTGCTGACGAGGCAAAGTAAGCGCCTGAAAAAGCTGGTGCAGGATCTGATCGATGCTTCCAGAGCCTCCAGCGGAAATGTGAAGCTTACCATGGAAGAGATCGACCTGAACGTTCTCCTTTCCCAGATGGCCGGAGAATACTTTGATAAAATGTCTTCGGCAGGAATAGAGCTGGTGGTCACGAAACCGGATGCTCCGGTCCTTGTAACGGCAGACAGCCAAAGCCTTTGCAGAGTGTTTGATAATCTTCTGCAGAATATTGTAAAATATGCACAGAAGGGCACAAGGGCTTATGTTGACCTGGCAGGTAAAACGGTGATCTTTCGGAACACCTCGGCAGAGCGATTGAACATCAGCCCGGAAGAGCTGCTGCAGCGCTTTGTACAGGGAGACGCTTCCCGAAAAGCCGAAGGCTCCGGGCTTGGTCTTTCCATTGCGGAAAACCTGATGAAGCTGATGGGAGGGACGCTGAAACTGTCTGTGGATGGGGATCTGTTTAAGGTGACATTGGAGTTTTCATGAAGAAGGTGGTTTTGGCAGAAAACTCTTATAGATCAGCCTAAAGTTCCAAAGTATCAATCTGATACTTTGGATGATACTTTGGCGGACAAAATCCTGACTATCTTGAAGCAGGACCCATACACGACACAAGGGGTTTTGGCGGAAAAAATTAAAGTTTCTATACCTTCCATAAAGCGAACTATGAAGATGCTTTCGGATTTAGGAAGGATTGTCAGAAAGGGTGACAGTTTGTTAAGGTCTTCTTCAGAACAGCCGATATAAAAGACAAGCAATGGAATGCACATTGAAGAGTGGAAGGATCCGTTCGTCGATGTGCTTTTATATTTCCACAAAAGAGAGAAAGATGCTATGATTTAATACCATAAGAATGTCTGAAAGTGAGGGAGAAAATGGTTGGAGATTATCGGGTTGTTACGCTTTGTGGGAGTACACGCTTTAAGGATGCCTTTATGGAATCGCAGAAGCGATTGACTTTGGAAAGAAATATTGTAATCAGTGTCGGTTTGTTCGGTCATTCCGGGGATGATGAAGTCTGGGATGGGATGGATGAAGGAACTATATCCAAGACTAAGGAGATGCTGGACGATATGCATAAGAGAAAGATTGATATGGCTGATGGGATCTATGTGGTCAATGTCGGAGGCTATATCGGCGACAGCACGAGATCGGAGATTGAATATGCTAAAGAACACGGAAAAACAGTGGATTATCTGGAAACAGTGGAAGAATGATCTGCTGATTACAGAATGATTTGACTATTCGTGTCGAAATCCTGACCATTCGTGTCAAACGGGTTCCAATTATATGCGTGTGCGACGATAATAGGAATGACGTAACTGTTCAGAACCCTTTGGGCTCTTCCAGTTACGGAAGCCCGCAATTAAAGATTTGCTTCGCAAATGGGCGGGCTTCCCGGCTGAATGAACTCTTTGGTACGCCTTCAGCAGCAAGTGCTTCGGGCTGTCCTGAACAGGTGCGGAATAACAGCACTATACTCGCACATTCAGAAAGGAGGAGCACCGAAATGATCAGTGATTTCAGCGGATTGATAAGCCCATATCTGATGAACTACGGAAACTATGGTGGATACGGGAATTATGGAAATTATTCCAGTCGGATCGGCTATGGACAGCAGGCGATCAATTCTGCAAACCAAAGATATATCAGGAAGGATCATACCATTTCGATCAACGATTCAGATTCTGTTGCGACAAAGGCATTGAAAAAGGCCATCAACCGGGTAAATGCAGCCGGAAGAAAACCGCAAAATGCAAGAGAAGTGACCGATACGAATAAAACGTCGGAAAGTAAAGAAGAAAAGTGGTCCGATCTGAACAAGGCGTTAAAGAAAATGGATGCAGACGACATCAGGGAATTGTACACGATGATGAGAACTGCCTTTGAGGGCTTTGGCAGCACGGGAGGATTGTTATAAATGACAATTACCATCTGCGACGATGAAACAGTGCAAAGAGAGAATCTTCGCCGCATTATTCTTGAGCATTATCCGGAGACCAATATCATAGAATGTCGGAAGGCCGAGGAAGCAGTTGGCTGTGCCGAAGAATCCGATATAATGCTTCTTGATATTGATACTGGAACCGAAATGGATGGCATGGCAGCCGCGCGGACAATCTATAGCAGAAAGGAAGGGGAAGGGAGATTATACTCTCTTCCTCTGATTATTTTTATTACAGGGTTTCCGGAGCGGATGAAGGAAGCCTTTGGTGTCCATGCTTTTTATTTTCTTGAGAAGCCTTTGAAACGCCAGGTGCTTCTTCCGGTGCTGAAAGAGGCGGTAAATACGGCTTCGATGATCCTGGATGAGGGCAGAAGAAAACCGTCGACGGAAAATAGCCTCACGATAAAGAATGGAGATCAGGTTATCCTAATCCCGTATCAGCAGATCCTTTATGCAGAAAGTTCCGGCAGGGAACAGATCCTTCATATTTCCAAGCATTATCAGAATCGGGAAGAAGTGGTTTATCAGGGAAGCATGGATGAACTGGAGACGCAGCTTCCGAAGGGTTTTTATCGTATCCATAGGGGTTACATTGTAAATATGAGCTATATAACTGGATATGGGAAAACGGGGATTGAGCTGTCGGATGGCAGCCAACTGTTGATTTCAAGATACAAGTATAAGGAGTTTGTGGAGAGGTATCTCCATTTCATAGGGCTATAAGCATGAGCGAAACGGATTTTTCTTTTTATTCTGAGTTGTTGGGATATATTTTACAGGGTTTCCGGTGGCTTTCCCTTCCGCTTGGCGTTCTTGTTTTTACCGATATAAGAAAACTGAGGCAAGGGGTTGTCCGATGGATCCCGTCCATGATCATGGGTGCGATCACAGGTCTTGGCTGTTTTTGCATGGCATACCTGATGGGCTTCGGGATCCAGTCTATTCTGTCGGAACGGATCACGGCATCCTTTGATTTTCGAGATGAGGGTGATTTGGAGATCTTTCTGCGGTGCCAGTTTGTCCTCTGGCTTGTTATCTGTATTTCGTTTGTGGTACTTACTTTGCTGTTCCTTTATATACTGCATCGGATCGTGAGGATACGATTTGCCCAGACGGTATATGAGGCGATCTATCTGTCTGTGCCGGGCATCATGGCATATCTTTTGTCTCGATTTTTTGCTGTAATATCCGTGATCCCGATGGAAAAAGAAGTATTCGTTCTTTCAGAACAGATTAAAGTTTCTAACGGGATTTTTCTTGCTATGGCTGTCCTTTTGCTTGTGTGCGAAGCATTCCTGGTGGCAACATGGCAGAAAAACCGAGTTATGAAAGATAAAGAAGAACAGCTGATGTTCTCAGCGTTGCAGGCCGAAGCCCTGAAAAAACGTCTGGCTGATACCGAGTTAGAACAGAGAAGGCTTTCCGGATTTCGCCATGATCTGAAAAATCATCTGACAAACTTTCATGGGCTTCTGGAAAAAGGGGCGTACAAGGAAGCTGATGAGTACCTGAAATCCATGGAAAAGGATGTTAATCCGTTTGAACAAAGGTTTTATACAGGAAGCGCCCTGCTGGATGTGATCCTGAATGATAAGTCAATGGAAGCAGAAAAACTTGGAGTCACATTTTCTGCAGGAGTTGATGGTGATAATATCCCTGAAGAGGCGCTTTATGACCTCGGCGTGCTGTTGACAAACCTAATTGACAATGCTTTGCTGGCTGCATCAGAGAAAAGGACAAACTATCCAAATGTCTTTGCAAGCCTGAAACGCAAAGGGAATTTTCTGGTTTTCAAGATTAGGAATAGCTGCTCAGAAAAAATGGTTATTGATCCGGAGAAGCACCTTCCGGTAAAGAAAGGAAGAACCAGTCCCGGACATGGTATAGGGATCCGTAATGCGGCAGATATCTGTGAGAAGTACCTTGGGACAATGGAATACGTGCAGAAGAACGATGAGGTTATTGTAACCGGGATGCTGCAGCTGAAATGAGGTAATCCTTGCAGATTACTTTGAACCGCTCCAGGAATGACCATTCGTGTCAGAATCCTGACCATTCGTGCAGAGCCTATAAAATTCGCAAAAACTGCGCCGATGTAGCTTTCAGAAGGAGGAAGATCATATGCGGGTAACAACAAAAATGGTGAATGAATCAGCACAGAGGGCAGGGCTTCCGGGATTGGGACAGTCTCTTCTGGATGTGATGAACCAAAACGATAATGAGAACTCACTTCTTAATACCGTTCAGAAAACCGGTAACACAAAGGCAGCCAAAGCGGTCAGCAGTCTTATGAAGGACGGTTATGAGAAGGTGGAAAAATCTGCGGATGGATTGACCAAAAGCCTACGTCAGTTTTCCGAAGCAGAACAGGAGAAAGATGCGGAAAAGCTCCGTGATCTTGCGAATGATATCGTAAAAAACTTTAATGAGACGATGAAGGCATCCGAAAAGACGAATGATACACTGGATCAGTATTATGTCAAGATGCTGAAAGAAGCTGCTTCCGAGAACAAGAATTTCTTCTTCGAAGCAGGGATCTCGATCCAGAAAGATGGACTGCTTCAGGTGGACGAGGAAAAACTGAAGGCGGCGGATGCCGATATGCTTATTCAGGCCCTGGGCTCAGGAAGCACATTTAACGAGAAGGCTGCATTCCTTGGAGAACATATCTCGGATCACGCATCGGCAAGCGCCGGAAGTGTCAGCAGCCAGTATGGGTCAAATGGAACACTGTATTCAGATTACACCAGCAAGATGGACTGGTGGGGATAACAGAAAATAATATATATGCAAGGATGGCACCCGTGTTCAATGGAATGAACATTGATCACGGGTGTATTTTGTATCAAAGGGAATGCGTTGCAATTCCCTTTGATACAAAAGCGCTCCACTATGGGTGCACACTCGCGCGAAGAGAAAATGTTGCCTGCGGCAACCGCGCTCGGCGCAAGAGTTTCGCGAGCGAAACTCTATTATAAAGGAGGACCATTATGACAGGAACAATGAATATATCCGGAAATTATCAGAGCTATAGCTATTTTCAGACCAGCAGCAGGAAGGAAGAGGTACAATCCTTCGCATCTGCGATCAGTGCAAAAGCTGAAAAAGCGGAGGAAACGAAATCCCAAAGGGGATCTGTGATGGAAGATTACTACACCAAAAAGCCTGAGTATAAGGCGGTTCAGCAAAAACGTGTGGAAGGTGGGTATTCTGTTCTTGCCATGGCAGGGTTATCCGCGGAGGATCTGGAAAGCATGTCCGTCTCCGAGTTCAGAAGCGTTATGACCAAAATGATCGGAAGCATACCACAGCATCCGTCCAGACCGTATGATGAGGAAACGGTGCAGATCTCCGAAGAAGGCTGGGAAAACATGAAGAAGGACCCGGATTATGCAGCCTGGGTTCTGGTATATCTGAAAGAAGACCGCTCTGTGAGCAATCCATTTTTGGCGATGGGAGACAAGGGTTGCTATACAGTTCAGAATTTTGGAGCCTCTCCGGCGGAGTATCGGGGACATAGTTTCAGCAAGATATATGGGGGGACTGCAGCAGGCGCAAGGGCTATGTATAACACGGAAGCAGGCAGCGGGGGGATTGTGACAAGAGCCCCGCAGGCGGATGCGCAGCCACCGAAGGATTACAATCTTTGGGAAGAAAGAAGAAAGGCGAGAAAAAAGCGCCAGGAGGAATGGCTGGAGGCTGATATCCAGGCTAAGTATCAGCAGCGTAAACGGATAAATGAGATGTATGAAAAAAGGTATTATGAGAACGTGGCATGGCAGAAAACGCTGAATGCCCGAATTCTTCTTGGGAATAACATGGATTCCGCGGCTATGAAACCAAACATGACGGACGCAACCATGGTTTATAAAGCAGCCGGCCTTTCTGCCGCTTCAGGTTTTGGTTTATAGAATATGTCGAAGAGGATGGCTTAAGGAAACAAAGGAGGTGCAGGATGATCAATACAAGCTATACAACGATAAATACAGGGATTTATTCCAATACAAAACAGAGCAACAGTGTAAAGGAGACAACCGGCACTTTCATGGATGCCATGGCAAAGGCCGGGGTGGAGAAAACGACGGAAAAGAAGAGCGGACATATTGAGGAATCAATGCAGAAATATCCGGAATATGCTTCACATTGGAAGAGTGTTATTGCAAAAGGACATCAGATAACAGAGGCAGATCCGCCGGTAAAACCCAGAGAAGAAATGACGATGGAGGAGTATAAGTCCTATATCGGCGGCCTGATCGACAAAATTCCTGTGGATATTTCCCAGAGTTCAACGGAGTTCTCCTTTGTTATCTCAGATGAGGCATGGGAGACAATGAAGGACGATCCGGATTTTGAAGCATACGTGGTGGGAGGTCTTGAACACAACCTTACATACCGAAATCCTTGGATGGTTCCGCCAAGGGTAAAGCGCTATTGTGTGCTGCAGATTGGTGTGCCGATGGAAAACGGCAGCGGGTCAAGCTGGGGCGATCTTTCCTATGGGACTACAGCAGATTCGGATGCGCATTTCCGGAAGCTTTCCAAAGGAGAATCTTTCCGCAAAAAGCCTGATCCACAGGTGATCAAACAGATTGAGGCAAAGCGGTTAGAGGAAAAACGTCAGAAAACCGAACGGGAAAAGAAGCTGGTGGAAAAGCAGCGCCGGGCACGGGAGGACTATAAGAATCTTATCCGTAAACGAGCAGATGAAGCAGGCTTGGAAGAGTTTTATGATACTCCGAACTCTGTGCTGCAAGCGTATGAGTCGCTGTTCGGGATCGGTGTGGGCATGTTGTGAACATAGGAAACGGAAGGAGTTTTTTAGTATGGGAAATGAAGCAATGACCATAAGCACCATGACCCGGATGTTCCGACAGATCCCGGTAGTACATAATCCCCCGAAGAATGAAGAGGCTTCTTTTGGTGATTGTGTCAGAAAGGCATCCGAATCCGTAAATGATACGAAAAACGAAAAAGTTCAAATGGCGGAATATCGGCAGACTTTATATAGCAAGCTGCAGTCCCTGCCCTATCATTCGTCGAACCAGCTTGATACTACGCAGATTTCGATTTCTGATGCCGGGATTCGTCGGATGATGGAGGATCCGGAATATGAAAAGTGGGTGACGGATCAGGTGAAAACGATATTTTCCGAGCGGGATCCATGGAGCAGTCTGGCCGGAGGGAAATTTATCATGATGCGTTTCGGAGCAGAGGAAACCGATCTGAAGATCACGATGGAGCGGGCAGGTTTCCCCGGCGGGCAGGACAGTATGCTGCCGAAGGTCCATAAAGACGATGATGACGATTTTTGGATCCGGCGGGGAAAACGATTTGAAGAACAGATGGATATGATCGAGGAGATGCAGGAGAAGGAAGCCGCCGGCATTCCGTTTTCGATAAATGTGATGGAGTTGTTGGCAAAGAACAGTCATCAACAATAGTATGGAGGTAAAAAGCAATGACGGGGATCAGTAGTCTAAATAATGTGACAGGTGCTATTCAATATGCGAATTCTTCTAAGAATAGGCAAGTTTCGTCATCGACTTTTCAAAGCACTTTGTCAAATATTGTTTTAGCTGATAAGGCTGAGAAGGCCGACCAGAGCCTTGAGGAAATGTGGACGTCACGATTTCCAGGTGCTAAATATCATGTTATGGATGCGTCCAGTATTTCACAGGGAGTATGGGAACGAAACGATTTTCCTTTTGAGAAGTTTTTTGATGATGAGGTGGATGAATCTGTCTTGAATTGGCAACCGTCTGGTAAAGATCCTGCTATGGCAGATGCATCAGTACAATCAAGACTAGATTCAACATTAGGGCAAAAAGCTATAGTGGTTCCTCCAGAATTGGAGGAGAAGATGAAAAATGACCCGGAATTGGCAAAGAAGGTTATGGAGAGAGTGGAAAGTTTTATTCAAAATCATCCGACAAGACCGGGGAGGATACTATCATACCTGATATCTTTGAATGAGGATGGCGAAATTGCACATTTTCGTGTAACAGGTGGAGGTGGGCATATTTCTGGCCCGTCCGAGGCAGAATTGCGACAATTTGAGGAAGAGCAAAAGGCTAAGCAGGAGAAAAAAGCAAAGCAGGCGAAAGAGAATGCGGAGCGAATCCAGAAGATCGCTGAAGAACGGCGGCAGTTGGAGCTGGAGAATCTTCAGAATCAGAGCATCGAATCTGCTCTTTACATCCAGAGAATCAGTGAGAGCAGAGCTGTTTACGCGGATTCTACTGAAAAGATGATAACAGCTTATGAAACGAGATTACTTTCTCCAAGTGAAATCAAGGAACCCTAAACGGGTGCGCTTATATGGTCTCTTCCTCTTGATCACCCTATACGTCAGGGCGGTTTCGGCGTCAAGGGCGGCTATGCCGTTCATCTCGACCCTTGACGGCGGAACCGTATGAGCGTACCATTCAGCAAGAGGAAGAAGAGCGTATGAACTACGAGTAGCGTTACCATCATAACGACGTATCAGAGATAGGGAATAATATGCAGGAATACTGTAAACAAAATAAAATCGCCTGGGAATATGATGCCTATGATTTTTGGGTAAAGACGCTAGGACAGCCTGAAGATTGTGCAAAGCAGTACATGGATAACCCTAAAGCTATGCTTAAGCGGTATGCAGATTATTTTGAGTGCTTTGAAGGTGTCAAGGTTGCCAATGTCTGCGGTTCCTGTGGGAAAAAAGCAATTCCTTTGGCTTTACTGGGTGCAGATGTCACTGTATTTGATATTTCAGAAGAAAATAAACGATATGCTCTGGAGACGGCAGATGCTGCCGGCGCCAGGATAGGATTTGTGACTTGTGATGTCCTAGAAATTGATCTCTCAAAATATGAAGGGTGCTTTGATGTAGCCTTTATGGAAGGCGGGATCCTTCACTATTTTCATGATATTGACCAGTTTATGAAGATAATGTCAGCTATCCTGAAACAGGGTGGGAAGATGATATGCAGCGATTTTCATCCATTTACAAAGATCATGGATGCGTTGGATCTGGAGACGCCTGAGATGAGCTATTTTTCCAAGGAGATTTTTGAAGGGGAAATGGCTCATGCTCGTTTTTATGAAGATGGGATTCGCGCCCGGATACCAAAGTGCAGTTACAGGAAATATACGATCAGTGAGATCATAAATTCGATGATCGACAATGGATTTATACTAAAAAGATTCGATGAACACCCTTCTTGGGAAAATGAAAAACTTCCCGGTGAATTTACAGCCATAGCGATCAAAAATTGACCATTCATACCATTATTTCGACCGTTCGTGACATGTCTATTGCATTTTCCTGAAAATGGTTCGATACTGAAGATGACAGTTTATCTGTGTAGCTCGGCTGAAAGGGATTTCAGCCAAAACAACGAGACCCGGAAGGATCTCACCATTTTCAAGGAGGGCTGCAAAGGTCCGGTGGACCTTTTCTTGCAGCGGACCGAAGCGAAGCGGAGACAAAGCATGGGAATCACAAGTGTAGGATATTCACCACCACTAAGCACCACACAGTCTGTTTATCAGAACCAGAAGGCTGCTGAAAAGCCGGCGATGGATGATAAGTCAACCGGCGTAAAATCCGCTGCTGATGCCGGTGTGGTCTATGAGAAGAGCGCCGGGAATACGGAAAAGGCGACTTATTCCGTAAACAAAATGAGCAAGGCCGATCGGGAGGCGCTTGTTTCGCAGCTGAAAGCGGATCAGGAGCAAAGGCAGAGTCAGCTTACCAGTTTGGTATCTCAGATGATGGGTAAGCAGGCCACGATCTATGGGAATGCCAATATGTGGAAGTTCCTGGCCAGCGGCGATTATAAGGTTGATGCCGCAACAAAGGCTCAGGCACAGAAGGATATTTCCGAAGACGGATACTGGGGCGTGAAGCAGACTTCGCAGCGGCTCTTCGATTTTGCATCCGCGTTGGCCGGCGATGATGTTGACAAGATGAAAAAGATGCAGTCCGCGATGGAGAAGGGGTTCAAGCAGGCTACAAAAGCCTGGGGAAAAGAACTCCCGAGCATCAGCAGAGACACCATGAGCGCCGCGAATAAACTTTTCGAAGATTATTACGCATCCAAGGAAAAGGACAAGAATACCATAACAGAAGAATAAATGATAATCACAGGGGTGGTCTATAGCAGACCACCCTTTTTGTGACCGCTAATACCGGAGAGGGTACTTGCCGTTCATGACGAAAAAATAACCGTTCATGACATTTCGATAATCCTGTAGCCTGATCGAAACGACATAAAGAATGAAACCTTATGTTGTCTTGGAAAGGAAGCGAACATGAATATAAAGATGCCTGGTCTGGTCAATCAAAATACATACGGATTAAAAAGCGTGGAAGACCGTATGCAACGTCAGCAGCAAAGGGATGACAAGATACAGTTTTTTGAGAATCAGAAAGAAAAACTGAAGGAGATGACATCTACAGATCTTTCTGATATTGCAAGAAAACTGGAATTGCTTCACGGCTACGAGGATCAAATCGCGGCTGCAAAGAAAGAATTCAACAATTCTCAAGTTTACAAAGTAATGGAAGAGGCCGAGGAGCGGGGCGAGAAGATCAGGGAGAACGCTGAAAAAACTGAACCGAAGACTACGGAAGAACGTCGAAAAGATGCGATCAAGGAAGCGATCGAAGAAGCGACAGGTGTCGAACAGTCGGATGGGAT
>JAEESA010000205.1 GCA_016286115.1 Lachnospiraceae bacterium | reverse complement strand
ATCGAACGCCGAGATGCGGCCGCCGAAGTGAAGGTTTTTGCTGTCGATCCAGTCACAATGTTCCCAGCCGTAGCCGTAGAGCGTGACCGGTATGCCGGCCTCCACCAGCGTTTTCACCGTCAATTCTCGGTAATGCGAAACGGCAAAAAGATCCACATAATGAAGATCCGCGATCACGTCCCGCAGTTCTTTGTCCGAAAGGCTGATTCCCTTCGCAAGGAGCGTTTTTTCCAACGCCTCCTCCGTCGTTGTCGCAGGCTCTTCGATCAGCATCGTAAGCGCTTCCTCTCCGACCTTTTTTGCGTCAAAGGAAAACTTCGAAAAATCCGGCATGACCATGCCGGCGTTAAACCGCGAGATCCCGCCTGCATAAAGAACCTCTGTCTTTCGTTCCTTCCACGGGATCTCATTTTCTTCCTTCGGAACAATGCCACCGTGCCCCAGAAATCCGACGGTTGTGAACTCGGGATAGAACCGCTGCAGATAACGCATGTGGTTCTTGTCCGGGCAAAGGATGATCGTATCCGGCCGCATCCGGTCAAAATCCTCCGCATAACAGAACGGGTGATCCATCAGGATATCGACGCAGGGAATGCGTAAGGATTCCCACAGATTCTTCCCCCGGATCACGCTGGCAAAAAGACCGATCTGGTTGAAAAAAAAGGCGGCCGTTACCGGGCGCTTGACAAACTCCAGAAGGGCGCTGACGCTTTCCGCCCCCTTCTGCCCCTGAAAGTCAAAGACCTCATAACCCAGCCGGCGGAACCCATCCATGAGCTCATATGAAAAGATATCCAGAATGTCAACTCCGCTGGTCACGAAAACCAGTCGTTTTCCGTTCTGCATTCACTCTCTCCTTTTAAGGACTGATCCCCGCCTCCGAGCGGGAAACGGGGATCATTTTTTCGTAATTCTCAGCCTTGGCCGTAATAGGCGTTGGCGCCGTGTTTCCGGTAAAAGTGCTTGTCACGGATCGAATCCGGAGCGGTTTCCACATCCGGTTTGATGCTTTCCGTAAAGCGCGCCATCCGTGCAACCTCTTCCAGCACGACCGCGTTATGCACCGCCTCCGCAGCGTCCTTGCCCCAGGTGAAGGGACCGTGGTTCTTGCAGAGCACTGCCGGCGTGAACAGGGGATCGATCTTCCTGCCTTCGAAGGTTTCGATGATCACGGTTCCCGTGTTCTTCTCATACGCTTCCTCGATCTCTTCCTTCGTGAGATTTCTCGCGCAGGGGATCGGGCCAAAGAAGTAGTCCGCATGCGTCGTGCCGTACAACGGGATATCTCTTCCCGCTTGCGCCCAGCCGACTGCCTCCGGAGAATGCGTATGCACGATCCCGCCGATACCTTCATACTTCTTATACAGCTCGATGTGCGTCGGCGTATCGGACGACGGCTTGTAATCGCCCTCGATCTTATTTCCGTTCAGATCCATCACGACCATGTCCTTCGCGCTGAGCTTGTCATAATCCACGCCCGAGGGCTTGATGACAAAGTATCCGCTCGCGCGGTCGATCCCGGACACATTCCCCCACGTATAGGTAATGAGGCCGCGCCGCGGGAGCTCCATATTCGCTTCATAAACCTGTTGTTTTAATTCCTCTAACATAACTGCTCCTTTATCCAAGTGCCTTCTTTGCGATACCCTCAGCATCAAGCCCGTACTTCTTGATGAGCTCGCTGGCAGGGCCGCTTTCTCCGAAGGTGTCTTCGATGCCGATGCGGGTCAGCTTCACGGGGTACTGTTCCGACAAAAGCTCTGCCACAGCGCTGCCGAGGCCGCCTGCGATCCAGTGTTCCTCGGCGGTGACGACACGTCCGGTCTTCTTCGCGGAGTTCAGGATCAATTCGGTGTCGAGCGGCTTGATCGTATGGATGTTGATGACTTCGGCGTCCACGCCTTTTTCCGCAAGGATCTCTGCTGCGCCGAGTGCTTCCGGTACGCAAAGCCCCGTAGCGATCAGAGTAAGGTCCTTGCCTTCTCTTAAGAGCACGCCTTTGCCGATCTCGAATTTATAATCCGGGCGGTCGTTGATGACCGGCACCGCGGCGCGGCCGAAACGCATGTAGACCGGGCCTTCATGCTTGTAGGCGGCGAACACTGCTGCCTTTGCTTCGATATCATCGGAGGGGTTGATCACGACCATGCCCGGGATCTCGCGCATCAATGCAAGGTCTTCAAGGCACTGGTGGGATGCACCGTCTTCTCCGACGGAGATACCCGCATGGGTCGCCCCGATCTTCACATTCAGATGGGGATAACCGATGGAGTTACGGACCTGCTCATACGCACGGCCCGAAGCGAACATGGCAAAGCTGCTCATGAAGGGAACCTTGCCGCAGGTAGAAAGGCCTGCTGCAATGCCGGCCATATTGCATTCCGCGATACCGCAGTCGATGTGGCGGTCCGGGAAGGCTTTCTTGAACACACCGGTTTTTGTGGCACCGGCAAGGTCCGCGTCCAGGACAACGAGGTCCGGGGCTTCTTTTCCAAGCTCAGCCAGCGCATTACCATAGCTTTCTCTGGTTGCGATCTTTTTCACGTCACTCATATCCACACCTCCTATACCAGCTCCGCCATGGCGGTATTATACTCTTCTTCGTTGGGGGCTTTTCCGTGCCAGCCCACCTGGTTCTCCATAAAGGAAACGCCCTTGCCTTTCACGGTCTTCGCGACGATAGCCGTGGGCTGTCCCTTTGTTTCTTTCGCCTCTTTGAAAGCGGCGCGAAGCTGATCGAAGTCGTTGCCGTCCGCCACATTGATCACGTGGAAGTTAAAGGCTTCGAACTTCTTGTCGATTGGATACGGGGAGCAGACCTCATCGATCGGCCCGTCGATCTGGAGGTTATTATTGTCCACAATCACACACAGATTATCGAGTTTACGGAACCCTGCGAACATCGCGGCTTCCCAGATCTGTCCTTCCTGGATCTCGCCATCGCCGAGGAGGGCGTATACGCGGTATGCCTTCTCATCCATCTTTCCGGCAAGCGCCATGCCGACTGCTGCGGAAAGGCCCTGTCCCAAAGATCCTGAACTCATGTCCACGCCGGGGATGTGCTTCATGTCCGGATGTCCCTGCAGATAGGAGCCGGTGTGGCGAAGGGTCTTCAAGTCCTCCACCGGGAAGAACCCGCGGTTTGCGAGCGTTGAGTAATATCCCGGCGCAGTGTGCCCCTTGGATAAAACAAACCGGTCGCGATCCGCCTTCTTCGGATCTTTCGGATCCACATTCATCTCTTCAAAAAAGAGATAAGTGTAGATGTCCGCAGCGGATAAGGATCCGCCCGGGTGTCCGCTCTTCGCGTGGAAAGTGGCAGTGATGATGCCACGGCGGACTTCCGTTGCTGTTTTTCTCAATTCCTGATTGTCCATGTTCTCCTTCATCCTTTCTATTTTAATTTTTCAATTTTGTAGGCTGATCTTTAGAAGCCTTCCACTGCCTTATGCTGGCAGGGCAGCAGCTTCTTGTAATCTTCGATGTATTTATTAAATCCTTCCACATCCGCGGGATCGGGCTGCATGACCTCGCCTGCGTCCGAGCCGAAGATCCTGGTGTTGAGGTAGGTGCCGAGATCCTCGCCCTGCTTATTTATGCGATAAGAGGCAAGGAGCGCCATGCCCCAGGGACCGCCCTCTCCGGCCGTCTTCATGACTGCCACCGGCGCGTTCATGGCCGCTGCGAGGATCCCCTGCCCGACGCCTTCGGTCTTGAAAAGGCCGCCGTGTCCGAACAGCCGGTCCACTTCCACCTTCTCCTCCTTGAAGAGGATGTCGCAGCCTACTTTTAAAGTGGCAAGCGACCCGTAAAGGTGAGAGCGCATGAAGTTCGCAAGAGAAAACGCCGCATCGGGCTTGCGGACGAACAGCGGCCGCCCGGCTTCATTTAAACCAGTCACCGGTTCTCCGGCGAAATAGTTGAAGGAGATCAGGCCTCCGCAGTCCTTGTCCCCGTTCAAAGCGTTCTTATAGAGCTTCCCATAAAGCTCGTCCATATCCGTTTCCTGCCCGAAGAGCTCCTGGAATTCCTTAAAGATCTGGATCCACGCGTTGAGGTCCGAGGTGCAGTTGTTGCAGTGGACCATAGCCACGGCGGAGCCGTCCGGCGTCGTCACCATGTCGAGTTCCTCGTGGACCTTATTTAACGGCTTCTCCAGCACCACCATCGCGAATACGGAAGTGCCTGCGGACACATTGCCTGTTCTCTTCGCCACGGCGTTCGTCGCCGCCATGCCGGTGCCTGCGTCCCCTTCCGGCGGGCAAAGAGGTGTTCCTTCGGCAAGGTCTCCTTCGGGATCCAAAAACTTCGCGCCATCGGCGGTCAATGTTCCGGCGTCATCACCGGCCAGAAGCACCTTCGGCAAGATCTCCTTTAAAGTCCAGGGGAAGTTTTTCCCGGCGATCAGAGCGTCAAAGGACTGCATCATCTTCGCGTCATAGTCCTTCGTCGCGTCGTCGATCGGGAACATACCGGAAGCCTCACCGACACCCATCACCTTTTCTCCTGTGAGTTTCCAGTGGATATAGCCGGCAAGCGTTGTCAGAAAACGAATATCAGGCACATGTGATTCGCCGTTTAAGATCGCCTGATAAAGATGCGCAATGCTCCAGCGCTGCGGAACATTGAAATTGAATTCTTTGGAAAGAGCTGCGGCAGCCTCTCCTGTGATCGTGTTTCGCCAGGTGCGGAATCCCGTCAGCGGCTTATCGTTTCCGTCAAACGGAAGGTAGCCGTGCATCATGCCGGAAATACCGATGGCGGCAAGCTTCGTTAAGGTCAGATCATAATTCTTTTTTACATCTGCCTTCAGATCACGGTAGCAGTCCTGCAAGCCCCCCGTGATGTCGTCCATCGTGTAGGTCCAGATGCCGTTATCCAGCCGGTTTTCCCAGGTGTGCGAGCCCTGCGCGAGGACCTCGCCCCCCTCGTTGATCAGGACAGCCTTGATCCTTGTGGAGCCGAATTCCAGCCCCATGACCGCCTTTCCGCTTTCGATCAGTTCTTTTGCGTTACCCATTTTCCCCCCTCCTGTTTTTTTCAAAAATTCTTTATAATTATACCCCATGAACCGGTTGCGGGGCAACCAAAATAGAGGTTTAGACCTTTTCCTTAAGCCTCCGCTTCGGCGGCTCCGTTTTCAGTACATCTGCGTCAAATTTAAAGCTCCCGTTCTCCGCCGTCAGCCGGATCACGCCGCCGTCCTTTAACGAGCCGAAAAGGATCTCATCCACAAAGAGAGGCTTGATCTCATTGCGGATCACGCGGTCGATCTCTCTGGCGCCGAACTCGATGCTGACGCCCTTTTCCTTGATCAGCTTCTTCGCCTTCGCGTCCGCTTTCAGGCGGATCTTCTTCTTTTCAAGGAGCTTCGCGAGCTCTCCGAGTTTCTTCTCCACGATCAGCTCCGCCATCCCGTCGTCCATGCTGTGGAAAACGACTATTTTATGCAGGCGGTTCCGAAACTCCGGCTGGAAGGTACGTTTCACGGCTTCCATGACCACCTGGCTGTCGAGGTTTTCACTCTGGAACCCGATCCCGCTCTTTCCGATCCGGTTCGCGCCGGCGTTGCTCGTCATGATGATGGTCACGTTTCTGAAATCCGCTTTCCGCCCCTGATTATCCGTCAATGTCGCATAGTCCATGACCTGCAGCATCACATGGAAAATGTCGGGATGCGCCTTCTCAATTTCGTCCAAAAGCAGTACAGCGGACGGGTTCTTTCGGATCTCTTCGGTCAGGATCCCGCCTTCCTCATAACCGACGTAGCCGGCGGGGGAACCGATGAGCTTTGCCACCGCGTGCTGCTCCATATATTCACTCATATCAAAACGGATGAGTTTGCTCCCGAGGACCTCCGCAAGCCGCCTTGCCACTTCCGTTTTTCCGACGCCGGTCGGGCCGACAAAGAGGAGGCAGGCCAACGGCTTCGTATCGTCGGAAAGGCCCGCGCGGGAAAACTTGATCGCGTTGACGACCTCGTCCACGGCCTCATTCT
>JAEESA010000204.1 GCA_016286115.1 Lachnospiraceae bacterium | reverse complement strand
CCCGTAGGTTTCCTCCGTATTGTCGCTGAAATTCGAGCTGATAAAGCTATCCTCCCCGCTGCAAATACCGGAGCGTCCAAACAGTTTGGGAACATATACGGACAGTGAGGAAAACCCATTTTCTTTTCCGTATTCCCGGACTCTTTTGAGAAGCATGTTCGCCACACCGTGCTCCCGGTATTCCGGATCCACATAGAGCCATTATCATTTTGGGACTTGGCTTTCATAAACGGCAGTGTTTTCAGCTCCGAAAGCTCCGTGCAGATCGTATCGCTTTCCATCAGCTCCGGAGAAAAACCGGCCTTTTCAAACTCATCGATGACAAATTTATTATTCGGAGCAGGCAGCAAGAATTCAGACACCGTAACATCCTCTTCCAGGATCCTTCTCTTGTACTCCGAAAACAAGAAAGCGCTCACTTCTTCATCCGAGGCTAAAAACGTTCGGATTATGCTTTTATGTTTCTCATAATAAAGCATATTCCGCAGCTCCCAGATCATGCCGCCTTTGATCTCATCTTTCTCTGTCACCGCCAGAAGCCCGCGGAAAAAAAAACGTCCGACGTTTTCCTCCTCATCCTCAGGAAGATACCCGGCATACTGCTTGACATTCTCTGCTGTGAGCTCAACGGCGTGAAGTTGTTTCTTATCCATGCGTTTCTCCTTATCACTACCTTTATTTATACCAAAAATTGCACAAAAATCCAGCAAAAACAGGGCTGCCACTTGGTGACAGCCCATAAAACTTTTCTTGTTTTATCTGTTCAGCATGTTTTTCGACTTCCCAAGGAAGAAGAGGTATAAGAAATACTGAATGATCGTTAAAACGATCAGAACAACCATCAGTACAGTGATGAGTCCTACCACAAAGTCGGTTGCGAAGAAGTTCATGACGATCCTCAGCACCAGCTGCAGCAGGCAGACAAGAACGACAACCTTCAGCACAGTATTGCCTTTTTTCAGCACTTCATCATCACGCAGTTTGTCCGCAAGATTCATGAACCCGCCGACAACAAAGATCGTGGAAAGGATGTTGCATACATCGTTGATCGACTGCATTATGCTCCTCACAGTAGGCTCACTCACAACATTGCCGACAATGGAAGCGACCATGGACACGATCAAAACGACCAATACGATCCTAAAAGACCCCTCATCCCTTGCACACTGGATCACGCCGATAATACAAAAGATCAGTGCAACGATCGAGCAGATCAGAACGATAAGGGCGAGCACGCCGAGAGCTCCCGCTACACCGAGCACCGCCCCCTCCATTGTATCCGACGCTTTTGCAGCAACAAGCACGCTGACGATCGCTGAAACACTGGACAAGATGGCAACCAGCAACATTAACACTTCGCCGGTAAACAGTTTTTTTGAACCGGCCGCAGCATTTGGAAACCGCATTTTCATATCCTCCTTTTTTATACTTTTCTGTTCGCATGGACTTCCCACACGAATGGTTACACTTTACTGTTTTACGTTAATTTTGTCAAGGTGACGATCCATCTTATTATCTACGAGACTCTTGTAATCGCCATGCATATCGCCGAGACGCTTGCGCTGCGTGTTCCGCTGCTCGTTCGTGATCTCGAGCGTGCGCTGGAGGTCTGCCCATTCCTTTCCTTTTGTTTCATGAAATACTATATGTCATGCCCCTTTTGAGGGCTCCTGATCCAAAAAATGATCAGTTCCATCCTAGCACACATTCATTTATACGATACCATCACAAATTCGGGTCTTCGGAATAAAGAATTTCTTTATCCGCCGGTTCTTCTTCCGGCACATTTTCCACGGTTTCAATCTCGGGAAGTTCTTCCTCCTCGACGACCTTCTTTTTCTTCTTTAGGGGCTTCGGCTTTTTGACAAAGAGATTTAGAAATCTCGTGTGGTAAAGAATGATGATCGCGATCAGAATATAGATCGTCGTGTAGAACGTTCCCACGATATAATAATTTCGTTCCAGAAGGAAGCCCAGGCGGAATCCAAAGAAGCTCAATATCCCGGTCAGAAGCAAACCGAGAAGGAGCAGCGGCAGATTCTTCAGCGCATTTTTTATGGTATGGATAAAGTCCATAAACGAAGCGTCAAAATAGATAAACCGCCCGATCATCAAACCGAAATAATACATCATGACCGGACTGTACTGGCTCTCGTCTCCGATGAAATTCAAAACGATCAGAATGATGATCGCATAGAACATGCCGAGCACGCGGATCGACCCCTTGTCGTCCTTGCTCAAGAATTTTAATGGCACGATAAGGCGGTCCAAAAGCGTATTCAGCACGCAGGAAAGGCAGATCAGGAGCAGAAGAAAGAAGTCCTTCCCGTCCCGCCAGAACACAAGGATCCCATGCAAAAACACACTCTCCACGCTGTCGAGATTTCCCTCTACCAGAGAATACATGTGGTTTAAAACAACATAAGCGCAGGAAAAGGACATGACCGACATTCCCGAGAACATCATCTCATAAAATAACTGCACTTTATGATTTGTGTTCTCATAGAACGCCGTCTTCCTTTTATTCCCGCGCATTTTTGAGACCGCGAGGCGGCTCTGCCCGAGGATCAGAAAAAGACAGATAATGACCCCGAGCGCCGCCATCGCGAGAAATATCAGTTTTTTAGGCCAGGTAAAATCCGGATTCAGATACGCATCAACAGTCATATCCGGCCTTGCTCCTACCCTGCGTAATACGTCTGTTCCACAAGCTCATCGATAGCGGTTCCGTCGATCTTACCTTCCTGATCCACCATGAGCCGGGCGATCGTACCGTCTTCCAGCTTTACATCATAGATCCCTTCGCCGTTGGTCCGGTAATTCCAGAATGTTTCTCCGGGCGAGAGCAGACAGTCTTCCTGAATGGCCTCCCCGACTTCGTCCACAAAGATACAGGGGATCGGCTCCTTCGCTGTGAGCGGTTCATAGGCGGCATCCGTCAGTACATAATAATACTCCTGATTCGTATCGGGCATACCGTCCTCTCCGACAAAGTATTCCCTGCCGGCGTTGAAGGTACTCATCATATCAAACCGGTTGCCGATGACAAGATGGTCGGGATGCACCCACAGATATTCTCCGTAAACATCCTGTTCCAACTCCTTGAAGGGCTTTGTTATGGTAAGATTGGATACGCTCTTCACATCGCCGCCGGTCACGTCAAAGATGTACAGGTCCTGATAGTCGTTCATCATTTCCGCAACAGCATAGATATACTGTCTGCCGTCCTCAAGCTGCATGAAATATCCGTTCAGATCGAATTCCGGATCCAGCCATTCGCTGTCGACGACTGCGGAACTTTCGTTTCCGTCGATCGTGACGGTCGCCTTCAGACCTGTCACTTCGGAATAGTCGTCATTATACGCATAGTCGACGCCGATCGCGTCCTTCGTTCCGTCTCCGTTGAGATCAAGGCTTACGCTGTACCGCTGAATATTGGTTACGATCGGCACATACATATACGGCAGATAATCCTCATTGAAAAGATCTCTGTATTCGTCATAGCCGATCGTGACCTGCTGCGCGCCCATCGCGTACGGCGCCAGTGCGTACGGTGCGAAGTAGAACTCCAGCCCCTCGTTGCTCAGCGCATACTCATATGCATACGCATAGCCCCCGTCTTCGCCCTCGATGCCATCCAACGGTGCCGATTCCGTCAGCGTCGGATCATAATCCGCAAGCAGCACATCCAGATCATCCATAAAGTAATTGGGCTCTGTATACGCTTCCTCCAGCTTTTCCTTAAGAATATCCTGCAGGGAGCTCGTGTCTGTTAAGATGTCCTCCAGAGTCAGCTTCTGCCCGGTATAATTATCAAAGTTCACGCCGTAGCAGCCATAGTTCCCGTGAGCGCCGCCGCCATCCTGATACCAGGATTCATAATATGAGGTCACGTACTCATCGCAGCGCTTCATGATAATGTCTTTTTCATACGTGATCCGGTTGCTGATCTCTTCCGGATCCATGTCCGGATTTTCGCTGATCATTTCCTTTGCGTCTTCGAGCATCTGGTTTGCGGTACTGTCAAATTCTCCCTGCTTTTCCTCTGCCTCCAACTGCATGGCCTTATTCAGCTCCGGATAAATGTCCGCGGAATCTTCCGTAAGCTGTAAGGTCTCGCCGTATCCGTGGAAAAGAACGATCGAATAATCTTCATTCGCTTCATACCGGTTGTCCTTGATCGAATAAAACTCCGGCGGGATCGCGTATCCGGCGGAAACACCCTTCACGTCCTCTTCCGTATCGATCTCTTCCTCCTCTGCTTCGGAAGGCTCCTCTTCTTCCACGGGGGCCTCCTCCACAACTTCTTCAACTGCTTCTTCCGTTGCTGCCGGCGCTTCCGTTGCCGGAGCCGGCGCCTGTGCCTTGTTCGCGCAGCCCGCGCCAAGCACCATCCCGCATGACAATAAAACTGCAATTGCTTTCCTTTTCATAATATCCTCCTGTTACTTCCTATTTTTGTATGATTTCTATACAGTATGCAAAATGAAGGGGAAAATGTCAATCCCGCTTTATGGAATCGGCCGCAGCTCCCGCTCGACGATCTCGAGCACGGCCGCGAGTGGTTTATCGCCTTCGAATTCCGCAGCTGACGCGCGGCATTCCTCCGCTGTCGGAAGCGGAACTGTTTGGGATGCGGTGTCTTCCATCAGCTGACGCATCTTTTCAAAATCCCGCGGCGCGCAGGTCCGGATCTTCTTCCCTTCCTCCGCCCAGTCCGGGATCGACCCGACGCCGGACGCAATGACCGCCTTTCCGGAGAGAAGCGCCTCCACCACGGAAAGCGGCTCCGCCTCCTCCTCCGACGCCAACACGAGAGTCCCCGCTTCTTTAACGATCTCCCACGGGTTATCTTTCCACCCATGAAGCGTCACCCGGTCTCCGGCGTTCAGTTCCTTAATAAGCGCACGCAGATTCTCCTCTTCCTCTCCGGAACCCAAAATATCAAGTTTGACTCCGTCCATTGCCGCCGCAGCCCGTACGACCTGCTCCGTATGTTTCAATGTATCCAGCCGGTTTACAACGCAGAACCGCTTCGGATCCCTCTGTTCTGAATAAAAGATCCGCTCCGTTTCCGGCGGGTTGATGATCTCATACACCCTCGCCAGCGGAAGGATCGTCCGTATCTCTGTTGCGATCCCGTGATTGATCGCCAGATGAAAATCCGCGCTCATCAGCTCCCTCGCGCCGCCCCAGCCAAAGCTCTCATACTTTGCAAGCGCCGCGTGCATCCACGAGCCGATCCGAAATTTTGCGCCAAGCTCCCCTCTTATGATTGCCGCCACCGCGTTCAGCGCCGGCCAGGTCACCGCAAACAAAAGATCCGGCGTCCCGTTCTTTCTATAATACTCAATGATCATATCGATCGTTTCATCAAACTCGATCCTTTGCCCCGCAGGCCAAAACGCCTTATACTCCAGGCTCTCGTCCGCCCACCGGTAGTCCGCATCCGCAAACTGCAGGATCCTCACCTTCATCCCCTTGTCCTTCAGATACAGCGCCGTCCGGTTCACCACGTTCTCCACGCCGCCTCTGCCTCCCTGACTGACCAGAATATCAATCTGTGGCATTTGCATCGTTTTGCTCCCTCCTCATAGTCCATCAGCTTTACTACCATACTATCTTTTGCTGCATTTTCTGGCAAGAAAAATCGGCGGGAAAAAGATCCCGCCGAAAGGCCTGTTATCGTTATTCAAAGTCAGCCAGCGACGGCAGATCGAAAGCATGTCCAAGGAAAACGTCGGAAGGCGTTTAGCGAGACTTGGAATTTCTCAGCTTCAGCGATCGCGAGCCCGGACGGCTCGCGGAGGGCCCAGCCGAAGGCAAGCCAGGGGCTGCGAACGTCCAGTGGACGTTCTCTTGCAGCGGACCGGAGCGGAGCGGAGAGGCGGTTGGGCCCGATCGCGTTCGGTGTCATAGTTTGGTGGGAAATTCTTAGTCTCGCTTAACGACTGGAGCTAGTTTTCCGGGATATGTTTTCGGTCTGACGTCGCGGGCGTCATGGTTTACTCCGCACTCACCGCATCAGTTTTATAGATGAACTTCACATAAT
>JAEESA010000203.1 GCA_016286115.1 Lachnospiraceae bacterium | reverse complement strand
TAGCAGGACCGTTCCAGCACCGACACATCCGTCAACCTCTGGTAAGGATTCTGCAGAACCCGACGATATTCATCATCAGTTGCGTACAGTTCCTCCATAGAAATCCGGTTCACAAAGCCGCACACTGTACACTTCCATTCCCCGCAATCTTCGCTAAATCCCGGCTGAATGTTCAGCATCGATTCGCACTGGTCACAGATCCATGCCACATCGCCCTCCACTTCCGGATTGATCAGCATTTCCCCACAGCCCTTGCAGATCCAATAAGGTAGTCGATTGTCATAGCCCCGCTGCAAAGTCAGGTTAGCATCACAGCGCGGGCAGAATTCATAAGCCATCTCAATTCACTCGCTGTCCGTATTCCAACAATGTATCACCAGGCAGGTCAATCCGGTCATTCCAGAAAACACTAGTCCGGCTTTCATCTACTTGAACATGGTCAAAAAGATGCGGCTCCGTTTTAAGCACGGAAAATTCCTCAATCGAGTTGATATCATCCCCAACATCGTAAAGCACTGTTTCGCCGCTCTTGAATCGGATCAACAGGTTAAAATCGTTCTTTACTTCTACAGTATCAATTCTCGGGATCATACTCACTCCTTATTCCAATGGCGGAAGCTTATTGATCATTTGTGTGTCCCACATTTTCAGTAATTCAGCATTTCCTCTCATCCCAAAAAAGAGCCGCCCGCTGCCACACGAATGCTCCGCACTGCCTACGCATTGAAAAAAAGAGTCGTGGGCAACACAGCCGAAGCTGTGCTCTCCTCGAACGGGCGACCCAATTCATTATCTCACAAATCCATCCGGCTGAAAAGACCACTATAGGCGAAAGGCAGTTCCCACCTTCAAGGAACTGCCCGTATCCCATGGATACAGAAAGTAAGTTGTTCTGTCCGTTTCTCGGCAACGGTCAGGCCGTGGACCGCATGCATTCCGACGGTATGAGCCCAATGCCCGGCATCCACCGCGACGTTGAATTTTTCACCGATGATCAGGCCCAGGGAAGGCCGGTCTCTTCTCTCTTCAAAAGCTGATGTCCATACATGTTCTGTGATCTGTCTGATCTTCATAATCACGCGCCCCTTATTGTTGCATGCAGCTCATCCCGGGGTCTTCATCCATTCTGGAAGCTTCCAGAACATAATGTGCCCGGAACTGCGCATTTACTTCTGCAAGTTCTTTCTTTCCGTCAATGTAATCATCATACATGGAGATGATCCCCGGAGCACAGCCATCACAGGCTCCGTCTATGATGCCCAGCGATTCATTCACGATCCGTTGGCGTTCCTCCCTGGTGGTATTGGCGATCAATAGTTTTTCGTTCATTTTCCCTCCTGAATATATATCCATTCCAGTTCCTCAAATGCTTTTTCTTTGCCCGTCTCTGCACATCAACCGGAAGAAAATACCGGATCATGTCATGGAAATCTTTGAAAAACCGGTCCGTAGTTAATCCTATTATCCGTATTCCGAACAAAATAAAAGCTTAGGTCTGGCATATCGTTTTCAAATTTAACGAGTGCGTTTTTGCATTTTTGTCAAAATCGCTAACGTTAAACTATCCATTTTGCACGTTAGCAAAGAATGCATCAAAATCAAAAAAGCTGATCATATCCTTGTCCGCATCCACCGTCATGGGATTATCATTTTCCCGTATGAAAACAGCAGTGCTGCCCTCTTTTTTCAGGGCCAGGGCAAATCCCTCATCGCCGTTTTCCTCATGGTAAAACCGCTCCAAAAGCTCCTTCACCGTATCCATATCGATATAAGGAATATCCTTATTCTCATCTGCAAAATAAAGCGTTATCGTGCTCTCATTCTCCATCGTCCCCAGATAAAACGGATACTCCTCTCCCGCATCAAGAGAAGCAGTCTGCGCAGGCGCAGCACCGCTCCCGCAGCCACACAGCTGTATCGTGAAAACAGCCACCAGCATGAGCGAGATTGTGCTTTTGACAATCGTACAAGTTCTCTACAAAAACAATCCTCCTTGTGGCGTGATCAAGGGCACAAAAACATTTGAGCAATTACAGAGATACTGATAGAAAAGCAAATTAGAACCTACCACTCATGGCAGTTCCAGATCCCGAAATACGGCCATTTCCTGGATCAGGCCCGCGATTTCCTTCAATCCGGCCTCATCCTCTTCCAAAAAACGGTTCAGCACAGGGCTGTCTATATCGAGGACGCCGAAGATCTCACCTTCCTTTTCAAGCGGGATCACGATCTCGGAACGGCTGGCGCTGTCACAGGCGATATGCCCGGGGAACTGATGGACGTCTTCTACCCGAAGGATCCGCTTCTCCTGCACCGCCGTCCCACAAACTCCCTTCCCGATCGCGATATGGATACAGGCAGGGTTTCCCTGAAACGGGCCGAGGACAAGCCTGCCCTCGATCATCAGGTAAAACCCCGCCCAGTTAATATCCGGCAGAGACTGATACAAAACGGCGGATGCATTGGATAAAAACGGCAAAAACAATGGATCCGCCTCGGCAAAACCCTTGATCTGCTCTTTGATCAGTTTATAATCTGTCATTCTACCATTTCCTCCGCATTTCTATTCCTTTTCTGTCCTGATGAAATGTCCTTCCCGGACAGCCGCAAATGTCGCTACAGAACATACCGGGATCCCCGAATATTGAAGAGGAACTATTGATAATGTCAGGGGAAGCATGAAAAGCAGCGCGCCTGTCACCTTGTTCATAATCGAATGAACTGCAACAAATCTCCTATGCCTGGCGAACCCGGATATAAGGTTGATGATCTTGATCACAGCGATAACCGCCGTCCATACATATAACCAGATCGGAACATCTACTGCAGGCAGAAGCTTGATCAGGCAGACAGCCACGAATACAACATCCGCGGCGGAATCGAAGCGCGACCCAAATTCACTGACTGAATTTGTTTTCCGGGCGATGGCCCCATCGATCATATCCGATAATCCGGCGATCAGATACAGCACGTAAAAGGCCGGAGAAAACACCGGGCAAAACAGGAGCGCCACACTCACAAGGATCCTTAAGCCCGTTATTACATTTGCCATTATGAACGCTCGCTGCTTTCCGGCCCGCAATATGTAATGTAATCATTCATAATCAAGGCCCTTTCCTCTAGTCCACTTCGTACGCCGTATATTCATGGTCAAATTCATAACCCAGTTTTTCTGAAAGGTGAACCGAATTCATGTTTTGCGCATCCCAGCTGGGATACAGGCCCTCCTTCAGGCATCTGAGGATCAGTGCTGAGCATGCGATCGTCGCAAGATGGTTTCTTCTTTCCGTTTCTACAGTATCAACTTCTATTTCGATCCCTTCCTTGTATCTGCTAAATGAGGAAGCACCGGAAACCACTTTGCCATCCTTCATAATAACGACTCCCCTGCCAATATCGAGATACTGTTTCTTGTCGTCAAAAGAAGAAACAAAATCACATGTTACGGAACTTTCCAGGCACTTGTCATATATCTCCGAATCGATCTCTCTTATCTCATACCCCTCCGGAAGCATGTCAATGTTCTTTTGCAAAGCAGCCGTATCAAATTTGGTATTCTTCTTGATCGCATATCTTGAAACCTTCCTGGCCTTGGGATATACATCCTCGATAACCTGCGCCCATTCATCATTCTGCGGGGTCAGTATCGAAAACCCTTCCGGCTTATTCTCTACAAGCTCACGATCCGGTTCTCCTGCAAAAAAGCCAAAACAGCCTACATAGGCAAGTGCAGAAACCGGCGCATCGGGATCGGTAACATATATTTTCCCCATAATCTTCTGCACGCAGGAATAGATCAATGTTTCCTGCCACCCCGAAAAAAGATCTTTCACCTTTGAAGTATCCTCTAATGCAATAACCATTTGTCACTCCTTCGTCAGTATTTTTTGAGTATTTTAATCAACTGATCCGCCATGAAACACACACTCATATATTTGCGAACCCTTATAGCTGATGACCTCTTTTCCCTGAAACCATTCATAGTCTCCGCTGATCTCACATTCGTATGTATAATCCCCGTTTGTATATTTCTCCGGTCCCCGAAACGGCTTATCCTCCGGGATATGAAGCAGTGCTTCTTTAAGAAAGTCGCCGCTGAAGTTTTCCCCGGTCACTCTGCCGATATAATTCATACTCCAGGAAGGAATATTCTTTATCCAAAGCGCCTCTTCACCCGCGAACTTCGCCGTGCCTAAATAAGTGTCATAGTACATATAATCGCCGTCACGATAGATCAGATCATGCGATTTCTCTCTTGAAGGATCCGTCTCAGCTCCTTTTCCCGCATATGTCGCCTGCTTCGCTTTGATCAGAAACTCCACTATTTCCCTGTCCATTGTTTGCATCTCCATTATTTCGCCCATGCTCTATTCATCAATTTGTGACCTCGTTTCTTTCAAGGCGCTGCCAAAACACGGTTTTGATCTGTCCTTTCACCCCTCCGCCTCGTAGATCGGAACGATATGAGCGTGAGGGAAAAGTTTTTTTGCCATGGCGGCGGATTCCCGGGTCACTGCGTCAAAGACCAGTTTTGCATCGGGATAGATGCCCTCTGTGTCCCAGGCCGCGTCGGAAAGGAGCTCCACCAGGCCGCGCGGGTGCTTGCTGTAGAGATAGGACAGCTCGAGGTTTCCGTCGGCGCGTTTTTGTACCAGCAGAAGGTTTTTGAGTTCGCCTTCCAAAAAGATGCAGCGGCACAGTTCGGGGACAGTGCTTTTCTTCCAGTCATCATAGTCCGGCACGACATAGCCGCACTCCTCTTCCAGTTTGGTAAGGATCTTGTGCTGTGCAACTGTTGAGAGGCTGAAAAAGTCCGTCTGCGGCAGCGTGTCCTTCTCCCCCATCCCGGGAATGTTGACCGATCGCAGATCGCGGGGCACGATGTAATAACGGCTGTGGGAATATGTGGTTTCCATCTTTGTATAAGACAAAAAGAACGCGTACAGGCTCTTCTCCTTTGCCGGCTCAAACCGGGCGCTGATGGGGCAGATCTCGCCGGAAGTTCCCACGATCTGAAACAGGCGGTCCATGAGCCCCGTTCCCGTGCCCTGCAGCCGTTTTTCCTCCGACACATAGAGCCACAGTACATCGTATTGATAACTCGCGCAGCGGTAGCACAGGGCGCCGCAGACAAAGCCCTCGTCGTCCACGGCCCCGATACAGATATTCTCCTTCCCTTCCGTATACTCCCTTGGCAGCACACTCTTGAAGGAGCTTCGGTTTTCTTCATCAATCCATAAGTAATTCATCGCCACTCTCTTCCGATCTATTACCCCTCTTCAAACCTCGGGCAATCCTTCCCATCCACAACATCATCAGGTTTCTGCGCGTAGATCCCGCAGCTTAGAACCTCGCCCTCTTTGTGTTTACACTTCGCGCACTGCATATCCTCCTCTGAGAGCATTTTCAGCCCCAGATCTTCTGTCATACGTTCTTCGTAACTGCTTTTCTCAGCCATGTTCATTCTCCTTTTTCTGCTGGCTTACTGTTCACGGCCTTGCAAAGCCGCAAACGTAACGGTTATTGCCAATTATTTCTTCAACTGCCCCTCTTCGTTTGACGGGATCGTTTCCAGATAAACCTTCCATACTTTTCTGTCCGTATAGCTGTACTTTTTCTTTCCCTCATATTGCTCTTCGCAAAGAGGCATCTCCTCCTCTCCGCTGCATCCGTTATAGAAGACCTTGACCAGTTTGAATTTGGTACCCGCGTTCAACAGGATCTCATTCTCACCGGCATGTTGGCTACAACCTGAGATATTCATGGCCTGGGTTCCCTTTTTGACATTGATGATAAATTCTACACCATCCCCCTGAGAAAGGAAACTGCTCCCGGGCGAATACGTGGTGCTGACAAACCCGGGATCTGTAAGAACTACGTCTTTATCCTTTTGCTCCCCGACCTTTCCCTTGATCGCATCTTTCAGCTTATCAGCATAATCTTTCTGCTTAGGATCGATTTTCAGACCCATCATATTTGCCAGAGTGTCGAGTCCCCTGACCTCCCTGCGCACTACAATGTTGCGGTTGATCGTACATTTTTTCAGTCCTTCTTTC
>JAEESA010000202.1 GCA_016286115.1 Lachnospiraceae bacterium | reverse complement strand
TTTCCCGGGATAAGTCATCGTCCAGATTGGCAGAAGCACGTATTTTAGGTCTACATCCTCTTTTATATAACTTGAATTAAATTTAGTCACGCTTGAATAACCCTTCATACTGTCTTTCAGCATGCTGTCTGAAGCAGAGCGAAGGTCTGTCCTGGCCCGCTCTTCCATGGGTTCGCGTTCGATGTCCCGTTTCTCCGCCTGAAAACCGGTCAGATACCCATAAGAGAAGGGTTTCATCGCCTTGAAGTCATAGGGCTGCACGCCCTCCGCCAGGATCTGGTTGGTCTTGGAAAGGGCGATCCCGAGCCAGTTTTTCAGCTTGATCTCGCCTTCCCGTTCCACATGGAAGGTTTTGACTTCGGTGTACTCATAGTCTCCGCTGACCCATTTTCTGATCTTCTGTGCCTCCGCCTGCGCAGTCCCGTCGAAATCGCCTTCGCCGAGCCAATAGGGGAAATACACACCTGTCAGATTCCCTACCTGCTTCGCATCAAAGAAATTACGGGGAATAAACCATTTCTTTTTTGTAAATTTAATAAAATGGTCTACCGCCTCTTCTTTGGGGATCTGGAAGGGAATGACAAAATCCGGCAGGAGCTTTCCGGACAACCGCCCGGAAAGCACCACCGGATTGTGGCAATAATAGCAAAATGTAGCCGCTGTGGTCTCGTCGGTCACAACCTCCGCCCCGCAGCTCGGGCAGGAATAGATCTTCCCGCCCTGGTTTTCTTCCCCTGCCTCCGACGCATTCTCAGCCTGAGGCGCAGGCTCTTCCTCCGTCGCGTTTGACGCCGTTTCCTCCGACATCTGGTCGAAAAAAGCCTGGTCGAAGACAGAACCGCACCATTCGCAGGTATATTTCTGGTCTTTCGGAGAAAAGCGAAGATCTCCGTCACAATTCGGGCACTTAAAACTTACGATGCCGGACATATTAAGGTCTCGCTGCGCCGCAGTTCGAGCAGAATTTTCCGGTGTTCACCTGGCCGCAGGAGCAGGTCCACTCGGCGCTCGGCATCGGAGAGCCGCAGTTCGAGCAGAACTTGCCGGTATTCACCTGGCCGCAGGAGCAGGTCCAGCCGTTCCCCTGGGGTTGCACCGGCTGTCCCGTCGGGCCAGCCGGTACAGCAGCTGCCCCTCCGGGGCCTGCCTGGACCTGCTGTCCAGGCGCAGCAGCATACTGCTGCTGCAGCTGCTGTTGCTGCTGCATCTGCATCTGTGCCATATTGGTCTGTGAAGCTCCGGCCATAAAGTTGCCGGCTGCGTTCATGCCCATGCCAACGCCCATAAAGCCCATCGCTGCACCGTTCGGGTTGGAGCCTGCCGCATTGAGGCCCTGCGCGATCTGGCCCTGTACATAGCCCTCGCGGATCGTCGGATCGGAGAGCATGGCGCCTTCGTTTCTCTTGTTGATGAGCTTCTGGCTCTCTTCATCATAGGAAATGCTCGCCAGACCGACCGACTGCACTTCCATACCACGCATCTGCTTCCAGTCTTCATCGAGCGTCTGCGCCATGTATTTGCTGAGTTCACGGCCTTTGCTGGTCACGAAGGAGATCCTCGTGCCATCCGCCGACATCTGGTTGATCGCGGACTGCAGAGCCTCAAGGAACTCGGACAGATACTGCTCGTTGATCGTGTTGATGTCCACGTTCTCCGCATTTCTCGGGATCGCTTCCGCGTAGAACTTCAGCGGATCCGTGATCTTGATGGAGTACGTGCCGTGCGCTCTGAGGAACAGCTCAGCGTTGTAGAAATTATCGAAATAGTTGATCGGGTTTCTGGTCCCGAACTTGATCCCCTTGATCTCCTGAAGGTTGATGAAGAACGCCTTCTGAGAGGTCGGGGTGGTTCCGCCGTATTTGATACGGGCAAACGATTCCTTTAATGTATCTTTAAATTGTCCGTTAAACAGCGAAGGTAACGAGGAATTGTCGACTGTATAGTAGCCGGGCTCGGCTGTGTAGTCGATGACCTTTCCTCCGTCAACCAGCATCATGAACTGATTGTCATACACATGGATCACGGAGCCGTTGCTGATCGTGTCGGAAGAACCCTTTGTATTGGAGCCCTTTCCTTTCCGGACCTGCACGCCTTTGACAAAGACAGTCTGGTCTCCCATGTCTCCCGGCTCGATAACCTCAAGCCACTGATCCGCAAAACCGGAAGATACCGCCGATATTGCCGCTTTGATAATACCCATTGTTCTCTCCTCCTATTATAAAATTTAATTTTAATTATTCGTGTCGTTGCTTCCTGCCGCCCATTTTAAGTAGGCATTAATGAAAAGATCGATGTGTCCGTCCAGCACGCTGTCGGTATTGCCCGTCTCTGCCTCTGTCCGCAGATCCTTCACCATCTTATAAGGCTGGAGCACATAGGACCGGATCTGGTTCCCCCACCCGATCTCCGTAACCTCTCCGCGAATGTCCGCGCGTTTATCCGCATTCTCTTCTTCCCGCAGCATCAAAAGCTTTGCCTTCAGCATCTGCATCGCCTTGTCCTTATTCATGTGCTGCGACCGCTCGTTCTGGCAGGTCACCACGATTCCGGTCGGAAAATGCGTGATCCGGATCGCCGAGCTGGTCTTATTGATATGCTGCCCGCCGGCTCCGCTGGAACGATAGGTGTCCACGCGGATGTCCTCATCTTTGACCTCAATATCAACATCTTCTTCTATATCCGGCATCACATCACAGGAAACAAACGAGGTCTGCCGCTTGCCCGCCGCGTTAAACGGCGAGATCCGCACCAGCCGGTGAACGCCCTTCTCGGATTTAAGATATCCATAGGCGTTTTCCCCGTCCACCTGGAACGTGATGGATTTGATCCCCGCTTCTTCACCATCCAGGCTGTCCAGCACTGTCAGCGTATAATTCTTCGACGCCACCCAGCGGCTGTACATCCGATACAGCATCTGGCACCAGTCACAGGACTCGGTCCCGCCGGCGCCCGCGTGGAGCGTCACGATCGCGCTGTCACGGTCATAGGGGCCGTTTAAGAGCGTACGGATGCGCACCGCATGAAAGGCTTCCTCAAAGGCGGTAAGCGCCTCCTCCACTTCCGGAATGAGATCAGGATCGCCTTCCTCCTCTCCCATCTCGATCAGAGTCTCAATGTCCTCATACTGGGAGCGAAGCTTGTCCATATCCTGGCAGTCATTCTTCAGAGCGGAAAGCTCCTTCATCTTTTCCTGGGATTTTTCCGGATCATCCCAAAATCCCGGCGCTTCCATCTCACGGTTCAGTTCTTCTATTCTTGCTTCTTTTGCTGCTAAGTTAAAGTGAATCCCTCACTTCCTGCAGCGGCGCCTTGTAGGCAGCCAGCCGAAACTTAAACGGTTCCAGTTCAACCACAGAAATCACCTCCTCAAGATAAGAAACATGTTCGCATCATTCCTATTATAACAGTTCTTTCGTCAATACCTCAATCCCCTTTTGGATCTGATTATCCAAATCATAGGCATATTCCTGGTCTTCTGTTCCGAGAAAATCAAATTCTAATTCAATATCCGGTTCAATTCCAACATCCTGGATATTTTCCCCGTTTGGAGTGAAGTATTTCTCTACCGTGAACTTGACCGCCGACCCGTCCTTCAGGCCGAAGGTCTTCTGCACGATCCCCTTGCCGTAGGTCTTTGTGCCGATCAGCGTCCCGTACTCATGATCGCGGATCGCGCCGGCCAGGATCTCGGACGCCGAAGCGCTGCTTTCATTGATCAGGACCACCAGCGGCATATCCAGCTTATGCTCCTCATCGGAAAACTCATATTCGCGTTTCCCGTACTTATCCTCCACATAGACGATAGTGCCCTTCGGCAGGATCTCGTCCACGATCTCCACACAGGACGAGAAGATCCCGCCGGCGTTATACCGGACATCCAGGATCAGCCCCTTCATGCCCTGTTTTTTCAGGTCTTCCAACGCTTCATTGAATTCGTTCGGCGTATTGTTCGCAAAGCGTGAGATCTGGATATAACCGATCTTATTCTCGAGCATCTCATAGCCCACGGTCGGAACGTTGATCACGGCCCTGACCAGCTTCATGCTGACCGGCTCTCCTGTCCCGCCCTTCGACACGATGAGCTCGACCTCGGTCCCCTCGTCGCCCTGGATCTCCTCCACCAACGCGTCCAGATCGACCTTTCGCGCCACGACACCGTTCACGGAAAGGATCTCATCCCCTTCCGCAAGGCCGCCCTTCTGCGCCGGTGTATCGTCATAAACATACACCACGGTCACGCGGCCGGTCTCCGGATCCTGCAAAAGCGTCGCGCCGATCCCGTAATACTGCTTCGTCACGTTCGCCAGCTGGCGCTCATATTCCTCCGCGGAAAAATAATCGGCGTACTTGTCGTCCAGCGTATTCACGAGCCCGGCCATGATCCCGTCGCTGTAGTATTCCTTCGGCGCCTCCCCGTAATACTCGCTGTCAATAAGGTCCGAAACCGCATTGAGCTTGGATACCGTCGCATCGTCCGGGAGCTTCATTTCCCCCGAAAAGATCCGGATCACGCCCGTTTTATTCAGAATAACCAGTGTCAAAAGTAAAATGAAACTGACCGTCAGAGCCCCCACAAGAATACCTTTTGTGAAATCCGACGGCCGTTTTTCGGGAAATTCATTCATAATTTAATAAAACGCCTCTTTATACACGAAGATGTCTGCGAACAGTGATCGCGCTGCCGATGAAGCCGACGCCCACGCCCAGGAGCAGAGCAGCCGGGATCAGAAACTTGAATATCGTGCTGGCAGGCAAAAAATTAATCATAGAATTAAGAAAATCAAACCGATCCGCTATGTATTCAATGATCCTGTGATACAGGAAATACAGGATCACCATCGGGATCGCGGAGCCGATCAGCCCGATCATGATCCCCTCCACGATAAAGGGGGCGCGTACGAAGTAGTCGGTGGCTCCGATGAGCTTCATCACCGAGATCTCTTCTTTTCGGACCGTGATCCCGACATTGACGGTATTGCTGATCAGGAATACCGCCACCAGGAACAGGATCGCGATGATGCCGATCGAAATATACTTCAGGAGCATATTAAAGTCAGTCAGCGTGTTTGCAGCCACCTCCGAGCGGTGCACCGACGACACCTCCGGGAACGACTCAATGTACGTCACGAGCGCATTCTGCATAGAAACGTCGTCCAGATAGATCTCATAATGCGCCGAATTCGCAAGCGGGTTATCGTTTTCAAAGCCCTCCGCCAGCTCCTCCGCGCCGCGGAAATAGTCCACTTTAAAGTCTTCCCAGGCTTCTTCAGCCGACACATAGACGCAGTCCTTCACCTCGGCCCGCATGCCTATCTTCTGCCCGATCTCAAAGATCGTCTCTTCCGGCGTCCCGTCCTGGAAGAACACGGTGACCGCAACGCCTTCCTCAGCGGTCTGCACCAGCTCCTGGAAATTCGTCACGACCATGTAGAAGATCCCGAAAAGGAAGATACAGGCACTCATGGTCGCGATGGACACCAGTGAAAACAGCTTGTTGCGGAAAATATTCTTAAATCCCTGCTGTATGGAATAGAAAAAACTCATTTAGTCCTCACCCCCACTGATCATGTCCGACTCAACCACTCCCTGATTAATGGTGATGACACGTTTATTCATGGCCTTCACGATATCTTCATTATGGGTCACGACGACAACCGTGGTCCCCCGCCGGTTGATCTCGCGCAAGAGCTTCATGATCTCCCATGCGTTCGCGTTATCGAGATTTCCCGTCGGCTCGTCCGCCAACAGGATCTTCGGCTCGTTCACAAGGGCTCTGGCGATGGCAACGCGCTGCTGCTCCCCGCCGGAAAGCTCCTTCGGCTTGCTCTTGTACTTCGCCGCCAGTCCCACGAGGGAGAGCACCCGCGGCACATTCTTCTTGATCCGCCGGGAGGGCATTCCCACGACTCTCTGCGCAAAAGCGACGTTCTCATACACGTTTCTGTCTTTTAACAAGCGGAAATCCTGAAACACCACACCGATGTTTCTGCGGTATTTCGGGATCTTCCTTCTCCTGATCTTATGAAGCTGTTGACCGTTGACCGTAATCGTGCCGGAA
>JAEESA010000012.1 GCA_016286115.1 Lachnospiraceae bacterium | reverse complement strand
GCAAGCCGACAGTGCAGACTGCTCCGGCTGCATGACGGTAAAGACTTTTGAGACTGCTCTCCATGCAAGACTCGATGTTCCTAAACGAAACAAGAATCAGAGGAACAATGAATGCGCCTGCCTTTTGGGAACCGATATCGGGGCATATGACACTTGTGGCCATCTTTGCAGGTACTGTTATGCCAATACGAATGCAGCACTTGTGAGAGAGAATATGACGAAGCACGATCCAAAGTCGCCATTCCTGATTGGAAACAATCTGCCTGGGGATGTGATCCATGAGGCGGAGCAGAAAAGCTGGATAGATCTTCAGATGAGACTGGAGATATGATGGTATATTATATCGGAAGATAAAAATGAATAGTTTTGGCAAAATCATCTTACCGCGCACAAGCTAATTCCAACACAAACTTCTGGACACGATGTCCAAAAGTAATAAATTTGCGAGACAGTGTTACGCAAACCCCGGGATGCCAAGGAAGCCAAACGGATAGGTATAAGGATTTCTGAATAAAGAAAAAGCAAATATGTGCCACAAATCTTGAAAAAATTCAGATTTGTGGCACAATATTTACATATTTCACGAGAAAGGAAGCAACGGATATGTATATAAAGAGAGAACGATACCTTGAAAAAATACGGCCGTTTTATGATGCGGATCTCATCAAGGTACTCACAGGTGTATCCCATTTTCGGATATCTATCGGGAATACTGGCGCTTCACAATGAACTGTCGGAACCGGAGAAGGCGGGAAGAGAAGCTTTCGCTGGTCGGATAAAGGAAAGCCTGCGGGCTTTCTTTTTTTGCGGGAAAGGCGTAAAATGCAGAAGTAGACAGAGGAGGAAGATGACTAGAGGGGGAAATAATGGAACTAAAGAAATTAGGGCATTCGCAAGAGGAAAGAACCGAAAACAAAGAAGAATTCTTCCGGGAACCCGATTTTCTTTCGAATATAAGCATCAGATGAAAAAGTGCAGGAAGCATTGAGGGACCAATAGGAGTAAGAATATGGAGATTGAATACGAAATCAGAATCTATCGTGTCCTGCCATCAGATTTCAAACCGTTTCGGATCTTCGATCCGTTGGATCGTCTGGATCTGGCAGCGCTTCCCGGAACGGTGGTGCTGGGAGCTGTGAATATGGAGGATGAAAAGGATCCGGAGCCGGCAGGACTGCTGATCGCCACGGAACAGGAGGATCGGTATATTCTGGAATGGATTGCGGTCTCACCCCATTATCGGAATCAGAAAGTGGGTGAAGAGCTGCTGGATATGGTCTTTTCCATTTCCGCAAAAGCAGGGCTGCCGTTCTTCTCCGTACGCTGTACCAGAGAGATCATAAACAACGGTGACGGCTATTTCAAAGCCTCCTGTTTTGAAAAAGAGGAAGAGACGGGACGCGCCTACCGACTTCCTATGAAGGAATTTTTCCAGGCAAAAAGCCTGCCGGATAAGGAAGACGATTCGGTCGTCTTTTCCGTTAAAGACCTGAAGGCTGCAGAGAGAGACAGGATAAGGGATTATGTAGAGAAGGCCAGACGACTGCAGTCCCTTTCTTTCCGGCCTCTGAAGATCACAGATGCGGATCAGGAGCTTTCCTCCGTATGGCTCGAAGATGGAAGGATCCACGGCGTTCTTTTTCTTCTGTCCTGCGGAAAGAGGCATTATCCGGTTCTGGTGGCCGTGGATTCGGTGAATGAGCTGCATGCTCTGATCGCACACAGCGTCACAAGAGCGAAAGCAATGAAACTCGAAGGGGATGATCTTATCGTTTTATGCCCCTCAAGGCATGTTGATCATGTTATGCAGGGTTTTGTGGGAATTGAAAAAGGATTTTACAGAAAGCTTCTGACAGCAGATGTTTCAGAGTACCCGGGTCGGATTTAGGGAAAACAGTAAACGGTTCAGGAAAGGAGATTACTTATGGCTAACGATCAGCAGAACACCGTATCAGATCAGGATAAGCAAAAACTCATCACGATCAAAAATGAAGAGCATTTCTTTGCCGTGGATTTTTCAGACAGTCAATACCGCGAATATAAAAATTCCGTAAATGAACGCTATAGCGATATGAACAAGATCGAAAAAGATGTGGTTTTTACTGAGCGGATGTTAGGAATCCCCACCACAGCGGAGCTGAGTTTTACCGAAGAAGAAAGGTCCCAGGTCAGGGTGAATCTGAATCGTAAAAAGAATTTTCTCCTTTTGAACGATAAAAGCAGGGATACAGACAGTAAGGAAATGGAACGGGTAAAACGGACCGTTGGTGAACTGGAGTTTCATCTGCACAACGAAGAGTTTTTGAATCTCAAGTCCATTCACGAGATCAGCAACTACTATGACGAGGCCATTGAGGCCTGCAGGGACTATATCAAGAACAAGAATCCCTGGTTTGGCGCGGGAATCAAACGGAAAGAAAAAGTGCGGGAAACTATGAAAAACCTGCGGCAGGAGAGGGCTCTCCTGCTGACAGGAGGAGAACTTCTCCGGAAGGGTTATATTAACAGAGATGAGGTGAAAACCCCCTATGACCTCATTTGTACGGAGCTGACAAGATACAGGGAAGAGAAGAAGGAAAACGTGGAGTATCCGGCAGGGGAAGATACAGAATTGGCCCGGGAGATAAGGATCGCCAGGAAAGCCGGCAAGGATACGAGCTATCTTGAGTGGAGACAGCAGACCGGTCATAAGACCAAAGTGCAAAGTATTGTGGAAGCAGAAAAGAGCAGCGGTCACGATTGCCAGGAGCGGGCGGCGGAGATGCTGGATGCCCTGTCATCCGCTCAGCAGTATATGTTCACGAAAAAAATGAAAGATGCAGAAAAGAACTCTGTGAAAAACGGTTATCTGATGAATGAAGCAGAGTTCAGCCGTACCGTGTGCTCGCTTTTGTATTGTCCGAAGTTCAAGGATGCAAACACACCGTTGAATGATGAAGAAAAGAAAAAAGAAGAATGGAACCAAAAATGGATCAACTGCTTTACCGCAAAGCCGAAGCCTTCGGATCTGCTTGAAAAGCGGAGAACCCTGATGAAGCAGGGGCTGGAGCGGGTTTTGTCTTATCCGATCCCTTCGCCGGAGGAGATCCGGGAGATCGGTATGGCCAATTATATCCGCCGGGATCCCTTCCGGTACCGGGAGCTTGTTATGAACTCCACGGGACTGCAAGGTCTGAAGGAGCTTGATCCGGAAGCATATAATGAGATCATTCCTCCCGGTTCTGCACTGGATAAAAAAACGGAGGCTATGAGTCAGCTGGTCAGCCTTGGCTCGATTGCTCTCCAGGACTCTCCTTACTTTATCCTGGAGAAATCCAAGGAGGGCAAGCATATCTTCGATGTGCCGGAAGCAGATTCTTTGGAAGAAGAGAAGGTGAACCGCAGGTTCAATGCTTTGCAGGCCCGCCACCAATATGAGCAGTCCTATCGTGATGCCATGAATACGGAGGCCATGGAAAAACTGAAAAAGGAAAAAGAAGCGCTTAAAGATGATGTCTTCCTTGAACAGGCATCGGTTTTGGCGCATAAGCAACTCGATGAACTGAAGGCTCTTAAGGACAGAGCAGAACGAGTGAGAGTCTTGGGGGCGAATGGCTCAAAGATCCTTGCCGCCGGCTTTTATTTCGTGAAAAAGAACGCTGGCGGGGAACCTTTAAGCGAGGATGAGAAAAGGAAAGCGGATCATAACAAAAAATGGATCGCCGCCTGGAACAAGTGGCTGGATACAAAGGATCCTCAAAAGGGCGGCAGTTACTTTGAAAACAGAATGGAGGAAACAAAGGCGAGGCGTACCATCATGAGCTGTTATTCCCGCTTCTTGAGGGATATGGTCCGTACGCCCATCCCCTATTCGAACGAGATGTATTGTTCCGCCACCGCCCGGATCTTTGCGTCAAGGGATCCCTATACCTTCTTAAACCTTCAGACCGCGGTGGAAGGGATGGAGCTTTTGAAGGGACAATTTGAAGATGAGATGAAGACCGTAGAACAAGATATCGGCGGATTGACGGAGTTCGGGAATACCATAGAAGCCATGAAGAAAATAGTTTCTGGCGATGGAGCAGATTGCAGGCAGCATCTTGCTGACTATCAGAAAAACTATAAGAAGCTGCAAGAGGCACATGGAAAGACCTTGAGCGAAAGGGCGGGTGCATCTGAACCCGGCAAGATCATGGTTCACTATAAGCTCCTTAAGGATGTGAATGCCGGGCTCTATCGGAATATTGTGGAGCTTGATGCCGAAGCGGAAAATGAGAAAAGGAAATTCGTCCAATCTCTTGAAAAAGAGAGGAAGAAGAAGTTATTTTCTGCCGGTGCTCCCGAAGCTTTGGCACTGGCGTTGAAAGATCTGGGCGATATCAAAAACGACCAGGTCAAGGAAATCGTTCTCGACATTAATAAGATCGAGGGCGCTGGGAAAATTGACACGCTTTCGGAAGAAGATGTAGAAGACGTTATGGATTCTGTGGAATTGATCATCGGGAAGCTTTTAACCCTTGATCTGGAAAAACTTGAAAAGCTTACTGTACAGGATGTCGTAAAGGATTATAAGCATTATAGGGCGATCCATTTTCTCCTCTCGGAATCCAATTTCGCGGTTATGCAATTCTATAAGGATGCCCGGAAGAAATATCCCAGTGCCTGCAAATACAAGGAAAGCGACATCATGTGGCTGGAGATGCTGTATAAGCACTATTCCAAAAAGATAAGCAACAGGATCCTCAGGGTGTCGGCTGCAGGACAATATTTTAAAGATAATACAACAGCTGTTGAGGATCCCGAGGTTATTCAGAACCTTAGCGCAGAGGAGCTTGCGACGATGCAGCAGGACGACAGGCTCCGTTCGTATCTGACTCCTTTTGTCGAGGGGAACGTCATTAATAAGGACCGGGACGAGGAGATCAAAAACGAAAAGATTGCTATTGAGGAAAAGAAAAAAGAAGAACAGAAGAAAGAAGAGGAAGAAAAGCTCAAGAAACAGAAGGCTGAAATAGAATTGCAGGAGGCACTGCAGGAAGAACTGAAAAAGGAAGGGAAAGAAAAAGAGACAACAGTCAAGACGGAAGTCAAGAGAACAATACAGGAAGTACATAATACCAGAAACTACAAACTTGGAATAATGCAGTATAAGAGACAACAGCAGGGTTACCAGCAAAACAAGGATTTTAAAAAGTATTATAAAGAAATAGAAAGCACGCCGGATGCGATGGATAAGCAGCTGGTGCAGGTCCAGGGAACGGGGGGGTTCCTGGACAATGAAGATTACATCGCTCAGGTAGAAAAAGAGAAACTCGAAGTCGAACACCTCAATTCTGTGGTTAATGAATACACAGGTGATGCCTATAGAGACTACAATGGGTATCTGCGGGGTAAAAGAGATGTAAATTCTGCAACGGAAAAGAAAATAATAAAAATGAAGGAGGGGTTGAAGGAGTTTAAGATAGACCGCAACATTGTGGTACGGCGAGCGGTTCCAGGTCTGGCATACCTTCAAAAAATGCTGAATCTGAAGGTGGAAAAACGATATGGATCATATGCCGAAAACCTGAAGGAGGCCATTCAGGAAAAGATCGAACATCGTCAGGGCAAACCTGTGATACTGAAGGAGCCGGCCTTTGTCAGCACCTGTTATGCACCCGACTTCCGTTTTCTTCCTAAGGATGACGACGGAATAGAATTTATCATCAATGTCAAAAAGGGGACGCAGGCCGTCAATGTCACGGCACTCAGTAATTTTGATTTTGAACGTGAGCTCATTCTGAACGCCGGCACCAAATTTAGGCTGGTAAAGATTTACTATAACGGGTGCGAAGGTGAGGAACAGCGGCCTCTTGCCTATGAGCAGTTGGATCCGAATAGGAGAAAGCAAACTGAGAAATGGCAGAAAATATGGAAGGTCTATCTGGAGACTATTCCGTCAAACGAAGAGGGACAGTTAAAGTAATATTTCAAGCATAAAGCAGGAAAAGAGAGGTAGGAATATGGCAGAAAAAAGCAGCTTTGAAGAACGGATGACCGACGATCTCAGCCTCATGGAACTCACAGAGGAAATCATGCACTGTGCGAAGTGCAGGCACAGAGAAGGGGAGGTGCTAAGCTGCGGGATTTATGCGCAGAAGCCCGATGATGTTGTGGATGGAGAGATTTGTCCTCGTTTTGAAGAAGAGTAAAGGCCCGCTTTTTTCAGGGATGCCTGGAAGTCACGCCGCTGATCCTGCCAAAAGACCGGATTGATGAATGGATCCGACCTGATGCGAAGCCGGAAGACCATCTGGCCTTTGCTTTAACTGATATGGTGATGGAACGGGCTACGGAGTCCACCTAAACCCCCATGCCCCGTTTTTGGCACCACCATATATAAAACATGGCGGGCGAAAGGCTGTTGAAACAGGAAGGTATTCCTTCGAGAGTATATGGGAAAGGAGCCGCTTATGAACACGCTGCTGTTTTTCATAAAGATCGCTTTGGTTCTGGCCGTGCTGTTTGCGGTCCAGATACCCGTTAGAAGAAGCAGGAAAAAAATACTTCGTACAGTGGTTTTTATACTAAAGCTGCTTCTTATACCGACGACTGCGCTTCTGTTTGTGGCAATCGATACAGAATTCGTATATAAGACCGGAAATTTCCTGTGTGCGGTCTATACGGCGCTTATTGCAGATTCTGCAGCCGATGCCGCAGAATTTCTGTTTCGCTGTTTCCGCAGGAATAAAGAGGATGAAAGAAGGCGCAGCTGTAATCAGAAAATGATCGTTGTCCTTGGAAGCGTTTTTTGTATTGCGCTGACCGTATACGGATTCATAAACTCCCAGCAGTACGTGAGGACTGTGCATGAATGGAATGCAGAGGGATTAAATCACCCGCATACTTTTGCGTTTGTATCGGACATCCATGCAGGATCGGCTCAACCTGTGGAAAAACTTCACGATCTCTGCCGCAGTATCAATGAGTCAAATCCTGAATTCGTTATACTCGGCGGCGATGTGACCGATGAGTTCACGACGCTTGACGAGATGAAATCGACATATGCGATCCTTTCTGAAATTGAAGCGCCTGTATACTTTATATACGGAAATCACGACAGGCAGCCGGGCTCGGCTTATCTTCGTGGACGCACATACAGTGATGAACAGCTTTCAGAAGCGATCCGCGACGCAGGAATGATCATATTGCAGGATGAATATGTAAAAATATCAGACGACCTGATGCTGCTTGGAAGGGAAGACCTCAGTATGGAAGGGATCCGGAAAGATTGGAAAGATCTGCCGGAAAGGGACGCAGGCGAATATGCCCTGGTGGTAGCGGATCATTCACCGTATGACAACAACCAGCTTCTTGAAGAAAGATCCGCTCTGCAGATTTCCGGACACACTCATGCCGGACAGTTATGGCCGCTTCAGATCATATACAGACTACTCGGATATCAGGCTTACGGTGAGTTCAATTACCCGGACACGCTGCTTTATGTGAGTGCGGGTGCAAGTCTCTGGAACGCGCCGCTGAGAACAGAAGAGCACTGTGAGTGGGATCTTATAACGCTTAAACCATACTGATTCTTTCACTTCGAAAGGTCAGATGATAATATAAATTCTGGGTTTTTCCTCCGACGAAAGGCTAGGGGGATAGTATCCAATCACTACAGATTTGATATAGAAGGATTTTGAATGAAAGCAATAGGCGAATTTGTCGGAAAATATATGGCGGTCATCGTTCTGATTATTGCTGCCTTAGCACTGTTTGTGCCAAAAACTTGTTTGTGGATACAGACATCATGGATAAACTATTTGCTGATGATAGTAATGTTTGGAATGGGGCTTACCCTGACGACTAAAGATTTTGCACTGGTGTTTAAGCGCCCTAAAGACATTATTATAGGATGCATCGCGCAGTTTACGATCATGCCGCTCCTTGCATTTCTTTTAGGAAAAATCTTTGGATTGGAATCCGGGCTTTTGGCCGGTGTAATCCTTGTAGGAACCTGTCCGGGAGGAACTTCAAGCAATGTGATAACCTATCTCAGTAATGGGGACGTGGCTCTGTCTGTTGGAATGACCAGCGTAAACACACTGATCGCACCCTTTCTGACGCCTTTGATAACCTACCTGTTCCTTAAAACGACGGTTACCGTAGATGTTTTAAGCATGTTCTTATCTATCGTAAAGGTGGTAATCATACCGATTGCGCTGGGATTCCTGGTAAACAGGTTTTGGGGCAAATACACAAAAAAGGTTTCGGATGTGCTTCCAATTATCTCTGTGACAGCGATTACTCTTATTGTAGCCGCGGTAGTCTCTCATAATGCCGAAAGAATCATGGAAACAGGAATCGTAGTATTTGTTGTGGTTATCCTTCATAATGTCTTAGGATATATTGCAGGATTTGCGCTTGGGCGGATATTGCGGCTTCCCATGTCACGAAGGAAAGCTCTTGCCATAGAAATAGGAATGCAAAACTCAGGACTGGCAACATCCCTTGCAGAAACCGCTTTCCCGAATATGGCAATAGCTACCGTTCCGGGAGCCATTTTTTCTGTATGGCACAATATTTCAGGAGCGATACTGGCAAACATATTCAGAAGATCATTTCTTTCGGAATCCCAATCATCCCGCCCGCATTATCCGCAGCGTAGATAGCGCAGTTTCCGATATATTTTCCCCAATAACTTCCGTTGGAATCCGGTGTCAGGTACTCCAAAATGCCTTTCATCAGGATCGCATGGGTGGAAATCAGGATGTTGCCCTGAAGGGCATTCGTATCACATCTTGTTCAATCTGATTTATTCTGCTACAATATCACCGTTATTATCACATCAATAAATTTCCAGCAGGAGAAATATCATATACAAAACAGGGGAAAATAATGATTCTTGAAATTGTATCAAAAGATAATGCCGGAGATTACATGGGATTTATTCCGGACTCTTTTTATAAGGCTGAGCTGATGCTTGGCATTGTCTGTCTTGACGAGGAAAAGGACATGCCGGTAGGCTTTACCGCGCTTACCATTACGGAAGAAAGCCTTTTGATCGAGTACATATCTGTTCTTGAAGAGTACCGGCGAAGGGGCGCAGGCACCCTGATGCTTGAGGGAGCGGGAGAGATGGCGGAAGCTGCCGGTATTGACATGCTTGAAATATACTATAACGCCCTGTTCGGCATCGAAGATATTCCCAGGCAGTTCCTCCTTGAAAATGGCTTCCTTATGAGCGAAGAGGGTGATCTGATGGAGTTTACCTCCGGCGATCTGCTTTATTCAGACTATGTTAAAAATATCAGATATCCGAAGGAACTGGATACATATAACTGTATTCCCCTGGGACAGCTTTCAAAAGCCCGGGAAAGCAGGCTTGCAAAGCTTTTGAAAAAGCGTGGCGGAGGTGACTTCCTGCCCTTTTGCAACAGCGATATGAGCTTTTTATGTGAGAAGGGCGGGGAAGAAAAGGGATGTATTCTGTGTGGGTACGATGAGGACGCGGGCACGATCACAATCATGAAGCTTGTTGAGTTTTCAAAGGATCCCATGTGTGCGGCGAAGCTTCTTATTATGTTGGGGCACTATGTGGCCGAAAATCTTTCAAAGGAAACCGGCGCCATGTTCCTTAAGACCCAGGAGTTTAAGGTTGCCCTGGCGGAGAAGCTGTTAGGAGATGAGAGCAGATTAAAGTCTGCCGGAGCGCTGCTGCATGGCGTGAAAATGATCGGGAAGGGAGATAAGGATGCCTGATTTTGAAGAGCTTCAGAGAAAGAAAGAAAGAGTAATAAATACCAGCATAAATACGCAGAGCAAGAAGCTGTTTGCAACAGGAGCCGGCCCTGAGAACGCAGTAAAGCTTTTTGATGGACGGGGACAGCAGGACGCGCTGAGAAAGAAGTATGTGAATATCCTGACCCACGACTTTACCGGTCAGAAGTGGATCACGAAGGAAAAGAAGGATCGCAGGGCAAGGAGCAATATCAACGATAATTACAAGCTTGTGATCGGAACCAAAAAGAACCTCACAGACACGCAGCAGCAGTTAAGGAAAAGCGAGTTTGAGGGCAAAAGAGAGCTGTCTTATCTGGCCTCCAACGAGCTGGTGGACTTCGTGGAAGAAAGCGATAAACAGGTAAAAGAGTGGACGGATGCTGACAGGAATGCCGCAGCAAAGGAGCTTCTTGACGTATCTGTTGAGGACTTTGATTTTGATTCCGATGAAACGTTCCTTAAGTCCTTTAAGAAAAACATGCATATTCTTGCCAGGGCTGACCGTCTTGAAAAGGCTCTTTTAACCGGAATTAAGCCTGAGGGCTTTGATAAGGAGACGATGAGGGAGCTTTCGATAAAGCTTTCCGATATGAGAAGGATCAGGGAGGCCTATGAGGACAGGATTCAGATCATATCCTCTCCCTATTATGTTTCCCTCCGCACTGAGGATCTGACTTTGCCTTCCATAGAGCGCCTTAATAAGATCGCAAACGGCCTGATCAGCGTTGATGAGACCCTTAAGTCTTTTGCTGTGGCCGTTACCGGGTGGAAAAACCGCGGCTCTAAGCTGTTCAGCATGGGGAAGGCCGGAAACGGGGAATTTCTCACTGATACCATCGCGGAAAACATCATCCTTAAAAATGGTATCGATAAGGTAAACAACTGCTTTAATTCGATTGACCCTGAAGAAGTCAAAAAGGGCAATACAAAGAAATCCAAAAAGGACTTTTCAAGAGAAAAACTGATAAGGGATTGGATATACGGTGATCTGAAGCTCCTGGGGAAGCTGAACAGGAAGCAGCTTTCTGATAAGATAGCTCTTTACATAACCATGCTTGAAAAAACGGGAAAAGACCTTAAGGGCAGGGAAAGGACGAAGGATCAGGCAAAAGAGCTGAGCCGATCCGAAAAGGCAATAGAGCATGTAAAGAGAGTAAAGAATGCCTTCGATGAGGGGCGTTACAGCAAGGAGTCTGTCATAATATGGCTGGATCGTTACCTTATGTCTGATAACAGACTGTGCCGCGTCATTTACAATGGCGTGGAGGCTCAGAAGGAACACAGGGATGAGAAGAAGAAAAAAGCTGATCAGAAGCTTTATCTTGATGAGATATCCGGGGAAATAGACAGATTTATTAATTCCATAGATGGTCTTGAAGCTCATTTTCAGAATCAGAAGGATCCACTGGAGCAACGGAAGATCGCCTCCGGACAAAAGAGTAAAAATAATAAACTTCAAAAGGTATATTTTGTCGGCAAAAGGGATGAAAAGGCTGACAGCAGGCACGGGGAGACTTCCGGACACAAGACGATCCCTACTGATAAGGGGACTGTCCGGGATCATATGGATGCCGGATATGAAGATTTTTTACATATCTACGGCGAAAATGCAAGCGCGGAGGTTCTGACCAGAACTTATGTCAGCGTTAAGCCCTCATCCAAGGGAAGATCCGTGAAAGCGCTGGTTGACACTGCCATCGGCATGGGAATGCAAAAGGAGTTGTACTTTAAGATATCCACAACCGCCGAAGAGTCCCGGGTGGATGATATTGTGATCTATTTTGGCAAAAATCTCAAACCTGATCAGGTAACGGCCTTTCTTGATGAATATAAAAGAAGCTGCGAAGAGAATAAGGTTGAATTCGCGGAGGGAATGGAAGGTGTAGTAGTAGGCAGGGATTACAGCAATGGCTTAAGCCTGGCTCCGGAGCCTACGATAATTGGAACTTTAAACTCACATGTCGGGAATAAGAAAGAGCTTGTCTATAATTCCGCGATATTGGATGAGTTCAGGGACCCGGATAAAATATCCCCGGCTTTTTCCTTCACGGGGCTTATGGTAGACCTCCTCTATAAAAGCGCTGTGCTGGCCGCAAGGGAGATGAGAAAAGGCGCTCAGGATAAAATAGATATGGGCGATCCAAAGACTCTTGAGCTTACCAAAAAATACCTTCGGGAGCTGAGCGAGCTGAACGGTATTGATACCAGAAACGTCGTTGACGATGATGTTGTTGGTATGTTTAAGAAAAATAAGAGAAAACCGGAAGCTCAGGCAAAAGAGTTAGAGGAAGAGAAAAAAGAACAGAGGAAGGAGATCAGACAGAAGAAGGAGATCAGAGAGAGGAAGGCTCTGCTTCTTGGAATCCTTGATTCTGATAAGACGGATCCTCTGGATGATCTTGATATAGCCCTCGAAGGTGGGGATGCTGTTTTTGCAAAGTTCTTTAAAGAGGCCTATCATCGTGCCTTAAACGCCGAGCTTCGCGACGTTGCCAGAAGACAGGTGGCCGAATCAAAGCAGAAGGCGGGAATTAAGAATTATAAGCCGGACGAGGAGGAAATTGCGGCCAATATGCCTGCCGGAACCATTGCTATAAATGACGACAGGGTGGCGGAATTCCTTTTGCAGTATAAGCAGGGCATTGAAGCCGGCACAGACTCAAGAGAGCTTGACAGGTTCCGCGATCAATTTCAGGAGGATATGAAAAAACAGGGAGCAAAGTTCCCGCCTGTCCTGAATGCGAAGCTTTATGCCATGTCCGAGGCCGTGAGGGAAGCCACACGATATGCAGAGAACAGGAAGGCGCTTATTGAGGAAGGCAATGCGGCGGCTCAGGATATTAAAGATGTGGAATATACCGGAGAAGACCTTAAGGATGAAAAGCAGATTCATTCGGTATCCTGCTGGGCATGCTCAGGTACAATGAATGCCAATAATTACATCGCAAGGCATAAAGATACCGTGGATAAGGGCTTTGAGATGACGCAGGAGCATTTCCTTAACGAGGACAATCTAATCTTAAATTCCGGGGCGAAGGAATTCGCCATGCAGGATAAGCATACTCTTAACAGAGTCAAGATGGATCTGGCTGCCGCAAAGGATATGACAGACGGAAATAAGGCAATGGGAAATATTTTCACCATGGCGGATGTTTACTTAAGGAACATGTCCGACACGGCCGTGAGGCGCACCCAGTTTAAAATTTCAAATGGAAACCCTTTGCTTGAGGATCCTGAGGCTAAAGTAGCCATCAAGAGCGGTATGCTTAAGAAGATCGCCGATATGCTCATCATGTCAGGCGGTCCCATCAGCATGTTTATTCCGGGCCACTATATAACGGTCACCGGAGTAAAGAACGGTGTGATCCTGTATCATGATTCCAGGGCGGAGAAAAAGGCTGATCCTGAGGAAAAGAAAAAAAATCCCGGGGCAAAGGAAGACGAACTGAAAAGAGCAAAGCTTGATGCTACCTTTGAGATGACTTCCGAGGAGCTTCTGGAAAACTGTGTAAACGGTTCAGTGGAGCTTTTTACCCTTGTGCATCTTGATGAAGAAAGTATTGCAGGCATTAAGAATGAGTTTAAGATTGGAGCAGAGGGTCAGGTGGTCTACGATATGGAAGGAAAGCTTGAGCCTGCTTTGGATGTGAAGGATGAAAACAAGTCGGCCGATACGGAACGCATGTTCCATAACCTGGGGGTGGAATTTGACAGGCCCCTTAAGGATGGCGGCGCTTTGACAAAGCTTGAGTTCATGCAGGATACCATCTATCTTCCAAAGCTCCGTGACCATAAGGAGAATGTTGAAAGGAACCTTCCAAAGAAGGATCTTTTAGAGAATGTAGGACCCGAGGATACGGTATTTGAGAAGGAGAAGCGCCTCAAAGAGCAGGAAGATAAGGGTAAAGAAGAGAATAAACGGAAAGAAGAAAATAAGCAGAAAGAGGAAAATAAGCAGAAAGAGGAAAAACACCGGAAAGAGGAGAAGAATCGGGAAGAAAAACAGAAAGAAGAGAAGAAGGAAGAGAATAAGTATACCAGAGCAATGCAGCTCACAAACCAGGGCAGAAAGTGGCGCATGAAGCATGGACCTGACAATGAGACACTGGGGTCTGAGTACAGAACCGGCTCCTTTAAGGAACGGATCAGCAAAAAGGAGAGGGAGAAGAATATTAAAAACCCTAAGTCAAGGCTCTGGCAGAAGGCTCAGAATGCCGCGTTTCTTAAAGAGACCGTTAAGGATTTTGAGACAGCTTCCTATGATGCCGTAAACCGCGCCTTGACAAGGCAGGCCTTCAGGATCGACAAAGAGGAATATCAGGATCTTTCCGCTTTTATGCTAAAGGACAATGATTCCGCAAACTTTGAGCTTGCCGCTCTTTATCTTGGAAAGAGTGTTAAAATGCAGGGAGAAGGGCTGGAAGGGCAGGATGTGCTTAAGGCTCTTGATCTGATGGCGCAGCAGCTGTTTCTGGTTGATGTCGAAAGCCTTAAGCTTAACAATGACACGGAGCTTGTAAAGAACGCCGAAAAGCTTGAGAAGATCTCGGCACAGGTATCCGCTTTTGACCGCCTGATGAAAAAGCACGGCTATTTAAATACCATGAAGCCGGAGAATCAGGAGAGACTGAACGTCAGGTTAAATGCGCTGCGCTCAGTTGCCGCATACTATCAGGTGCGTAAGGAGATCATCACCGACGAGACCTATAAGACTCATTATAACGACGAGCTGTCCATGAACAAGACAGCCGCTGTTACGGATGCCCAGAAGAGCCTTGCGGAAAAGCTCCTGGACTCACTGGTCCTTGGCAGGACCATGATGCGGTTAAATGGAACAGAGGTCGGGAAGGAGGTCTTTGGCGGAGACAGGCTGGATTTCAAGAATGCGGTCATGAATACCCGCTATGCGAAGGTCAGAAGAGAATATTCCGGGTCTTTGAAGCTTAGGAGCATCACGGGAGAGGCTTTTGCGGCAAAAGATGCCAGATCTCAAAAGGAGCTTGAGAGGCTTCAAAAGCGACTTAAGGAATTAAATGCCGTTGATCCCATAGCCGAGCAGAAGAATATACAGAAACATATGGAGGCAGTCAGGAATAAGGCAGTTGTGCCCGTACAGGGTGCTGAGGAAAGCATGACGCCCCTTAAGAAATTAAAGAACCGTTTTATGTTTGGCTGGCGGTGGTTCAGCGCTGTTCCTATCCAAACCGTCATGGGAGTTTTCGGACTCACGCTGCCCGCGGGAGGGAGCGAAAAGGACGGGGTTCAAAAGGAACGGGATCACAAAATGGTGCCGGGAAGAGAGGGTGAAGAGTTCAGAGATGAGATCGTAAGAAAGGATGAAGAGGGAGAGGATATCGATGTCTACTCCGATGTAAGGCGTGGCCCTCTTGTATGGGAAAAGCTTACGGCAGGAGATCCGGAGGATCCGCCGGAGGTATGTATCATGATGAATCAGGCAAAGAGAGGAGACGATGCAGCTCTCACAGGCAAAAGCGACATGGGACATGCCATGATAGGCCTTACCTACAGCCGCTATAATAAGATGACGAAAAGAAAGGAGCGCTATCAGCTTCGGATGGGCTTCTGGCCCGGAAACGGGCTCAGTCCGTTTGCTCCTGTATCCCTGGTCAACGGAGCGGTTATGGGTGGAAGGCTCCAGAATGACGACGACCACGAATATGACGTGGCATTAAGATATCAGGTCAAGCCCGGAGATATCAACAAGATCCTCAGGGCATCGGAAAAATATGCTGACAAGGGTTATACCGGCTTTAAACGCAACTGCACCACTTTTGTTATCGATATGGCAAAGACCATAAACCTTCCCATCGTAAAAGAGCTTAAACCGCAGAAGCTGTCATTCGGAGGCGTGGGGGGTGCTCTCGTACACATGGCAAGGGGTGCCAACCATCCGGGCATAACGGCCATTGTAGGAAATCACATGGCCTCTAAGATGAACAAAATGGATCTCTCCTATCAGAACTTCGGGCAGAAGATGTATACGAAAGAGGAGCTGGACAGGTTTTACAAGACCTCGCAGTACGATGATGATCAGCCCTTCGGATATGCACCGGGACCTGTAGGGGAGCAGATGCGAAGTGCAAAGACAGGAGAACTCTCGGCTTACTATGAGGAAGATAAGAATCTTGAAGTCATAACAATAAAAAAGACATTGAGATCACTGGGAGGCAGCATTGCCGAGGCTATTGAGAAGGAGATTCCGGAAGAGGAGAGGACAGAAGAGGATGGATACATCTGCGGTACTGCTCTTCAAATTGAGGACTTTGGACTTGATGACCTTTTGAAATCAGGCGAGTACACCTCATCCGACCTGCGGGAGGCCCATAAGGAAATTCGCAATGCCGCAAGGTCGGTAAGCGGCTATTATAAAAGCAGATTAAAATCCAGGGCTTCCTTTAATGCCGATGTCATGAGATTTTTAAGCCTTTGTGAAGTTCTGCTGTCCGTTATCGATCAAAAGTACAGGGATGTCATAAGAAAGGAAGTAAAGGGCGATGCCGGCTCCTTCAGGTATGATTTTGCAAATACGAAAAAGGAATTCACTTTCATTGATGCGAAGAATGTGAAGCATAAGATCAGGATAGAGCCCGGCGTCCTTGAAGGTTATCTCTTAGCCGGAAAGACTGTCGATGAGGCGGTGAGGGATATTCAAAGACGGGAGGAGCTGTCTGCCAGGGAAAAGGCGGCAGAAAAAAAGAATGAAAATGAGGATGAGAATGAAGAGGGAGAGAAAAATGAAAATGGAGACAGGAATGCAGAGGCACCGGTGCGGAAGCTGAATAAAGAGGAGAAAAAAGAGCTTCACAGACTCAGACTGACATATGGCCTCGCCGATGACTTTGCCAGCGCAAACAGGTATCTTCTGGAGAAGGATTCCTTTGACGAGAAGGATGTACGCTATGCCTTTAAGGAGCTTCCGGAAATGGAAAAGGGTTCAGGCACCCTGAATGCGACTGACAATACCAGATTTGAATGCATGCCTTCCGCAACCTATAAGGCTGTCATTTTCGAGTCCCTTCTCGGAGGTCTTAAGGAGTTATCCTTAGACCGTATCAGTGAAGCCCGGGGAAAATATGAGGCTCTTGATAAATATCTGACGGAGAGCTTTAAGGCAAAACCAGAGCTTGCGGAAATGATCCTTAAATACTTTGCTGAGGCGGAGGGTACTGAAAATTCTGTAGCAGACCTTACGTATAATTTTGTGAATATGTTTGCCTTTACCTGCCTTGTGCCGCCCTACAGGGGCACTGATTTTTCCTCGAATGACGCGGATTTTTGCGTCATCCGGTTATCCGGCTCCGAATCTGCCTTTAACGCTTATCTGACAGAGCAGTTTGGACGTATTAAGAAAAATTCCGCTTAAATAGCACAGCCCAAAGCATTTGCTGCATAAGACGTGAAAAGGTATGAATCCGGCCGTTAAACCGAACCGGTCGTCGCAAATCCCGGTTTGCGCAAAAGGTTACTATTCACAGCCTTTTGGGCTGTGATAGTAACGGGTTTTGCCATTATAAATCGCCTTCGGCGATGGGCAAAACCCATCTCAAGCCATAAGTTGTGGCCCGCAATCGCGCAGCAAGTGCGCGATTCGGCTGTGAATAGTAACCGCAAAAGCACAAATGCAGGCATCGGGATATGAAGGAAAGGAGACCACTTTATGAGCATGTTGCCTGAATACAGACAGATCACCAAAAAGGAGCTTGAAAGCTTTAAGCTTCTGATCCTTCCCGATATTTATGAAGAGCTTTGTGATCAGGAGGGGATCGATACGGAATATATCTGCATCGCCTCATGGCTTAATGATATGCCGGTGGGAGCCATTATAGCAGACCCTGAGGGGAGTGGCGACATAAACCTGCTCTCTGTATGGACTGTCTCCGAGTACCGGCATATGGGCATCGCTTCTGCCCTTCTGGATAAGACATTACAGGTGGCAGCGGCTCTTTTCGACTATGAAGAGGGCCAGTACGGCGATGATATCACTTTAAAGACCATGTACTGCATGGAGGATGAGTACAGAAAGCCATTTGAGGAGTGGCTTATGAAGAATGATTTTACGGAGTTTGGAGTAATTAAGGTTTCGGAGGGTGACAGACCGGAGATCTGCATTGCATCATCGGACATTCACTTTTCCAGAACCGGCTCATATACGGATGGTTCAATATACTGATCAAAGGGAGGACAAAAATTATGATCGATCGAAAGAAAATTTTTGCAGGCATACTTATTACGGTATTCTCGGGATTGCTGGCGGGGTGTACGGTGTACCTGCCGGATAAGGAGACAGCTCCGGATCCCGCCGCCCGGGAGACAGCAGAGCAGGATGTCACAACGCAGGACAGCACGGAGCAGGATATAGGAGAGCACATCAGCCCGGACGGCTGGGCGGTGAATTACGCGGTTCCTGTCATGGAAGCGCATGAGATCGATGAGCATACGGCGTCTTTTGTATATACGGGGGAGTCGGCCGGTACCAATATGGTGACCATAAGCTACGTTCCCGGCAAGCAGCCTGAGGAGGCCATGACGGAGATAACCGATACCTGGGGAGATGACGAGACCCTTGAAAGATCGGAAGGATTCTTCCCCGGGACGGAGGATAAATGGGGGTATTGGAGAAGCATCGCGCATGCAGAAAACGGCTCGGGGTTTTCCGAGACACTGATCGGCGGGGAGTACAACGGAGGCGTTCTGCTGTTTGATATCGTCAGCCATAACGGGAGTGATGAGGAACAGAATATTACAGTAAGCGATCATCTTTCCGCTGTCATAGACTCGATCCGATATGAGAATTTCGGCCCCCAGACCATGTATGAGTACTATCCCGGGACCTACAGCAGGACGGACGAGGATACGGGAGCCGTCTACAGCGTGATCTTAAATGAGGATCATACGGGAACCCTTGCGTTTCAGGATAGTGTGGATATTTTCTGGGGCTCATATCAGGTCACAACGACGGATGGAAACTATGTATACGAGTACACCATAGAGGGAGACGACCTACTGTTTGATCATAACGGAATCTGGGCCACCTATACCAGGGAAGGCACCGACCGGGATTAAATTGGAAAAGCCCGTTATTATCACGGTTCAAAGGGCCGTGAACAGTAAAGAAGGATTTGGTGTGCTTGAGAAACAAGCTGCAAAGATGACTGTCAGCGAGAAAAGCATTGTGAAAAAATTAATGGTTATTATGCAGACTATAAAAGGTCAGACGCTTGATGAGGAAAGAGCTTTATACGGAAGCAGAGATCTGGAGGCGACAGACTGTCGTTTTGACGGGCCTGCCGACGGTGAGAGCGCATTTAAGGAGAGCAGCAATATCAGAGTGAATGACTGCTTCTTCAACCTGAGATATCCCTTCTGGCACGATAAGGGACTGAGGATATCGGGAAGCGAGATGACAGAGGCTTGCAGGGCGGCGCTCTGGTATTCGGAGGATATCGAAATAGTGAATACGAAGCTGCACGGGATCAAGGCGCTCAGGGAATGCGCGAATGTCAGGATAGAGGGCTGTGATATCATATCCCCTGAGTTCGGCTGGTCGGTGCGCGGCATCAATATGAAGGATACAGGCGTTCAAAGCGAATACTTCATGATGCGCTCAGACCATCTGTCATTTGACAACGTAAAGCTTAAGGGAAAGTATTCCTTCCAGTATATAACGGACTCGGTATTTACAAACTGTGAGTTTGATACGAAGGATGCCTTCTGGCACGCTAAGAACACGGTAGTCAGGGACAGCCTGGTAAAAGGAGAATATCTTGCCTGGTACTGCGAGAATGTCACCTTTGAGAACTGTACTATGATCGGTACACAGCCTCTGTGCTACTGCAGGGGCCTGAAGCTTATTAACTGCCGTATGGTCGATTGCGATCTGGCCTTTGAAAAATCTGATGTGGAAGCGGATATTATATCATCCGTACTGAGCATTAAAAACCCTCGCAGCGGAAGGATCACGGCAGAGTCCGTAGGCGAGATAATAATGGATGATCCTGAAGCAAAGGGAACTGTGTGCGACATTTCCGGAAATAACCGATCCTGATCCGATCAGGCAGGAGAGGTATTCAGGAAGCATGACAAGAAGCTTTTACGTCGGAGATGCCGTAAAGCAGGAGGATATCAAGGCCAGGATGGAGCATGGCGTTTTAAAGCTTACGGTGCCTGCCCCGCTCTTTTGTGCTGCGTATTCCTTTATTATAGTAAACGTCAGATAAATCTGCCGTTTACTATAAGTATCCGGACTGCGACGGAAAAAGCGCTGATCACTGTCTGATCCTTTCCTCAAATTCTTCAGCGGGCATGGGCTTTGCGTAGTAATAGCCCTGGATCATATCACAATCCTCGTTTGCCAGGAAATCGACCTGTTCCTTTACCTCTACGCCCTCGGCCACGATCTTCATATTGAGAAGCTTACCCAGATGGATGGCTTCCGAAACCACGATCTCGCCCCTGCCGTCCTCCGAGTCGCCGCGGAAGAACTCCGCATCCAGCTTGAGCACATCCAGCGGCATATCCTTCAGGGAATTAAGGGAGGAATAGCCTGAGCCGAAATCATCCATGGATACCGCAAAGCCGAAGTCTTTAAGACGGCTGATCGTATTTATCATTGCCTTCTTATCGTCGAAGAACGCGCTTTCCGTAAGCTCGATCTCTATAAGCTCGTGGGGAGTCCCTGTTTTATCCACCATTTCCTTAATCTGGTCGGCCAGATCGTTTTCGACAAAATGGGCACGGGATACGTTCACCGATACCGGAACGCAGTGATATCCCATATCCAGCCACCTCTTCTGATCCTCTGCAACATGACGGATCATGTAATGGTCGACTGTTGTGATAAAACCGTTCTTTTCAAATATGGGGATAAACCTTCCGGGAGGCACGATACCGAATTCGGGGGATTTCCATCGGATGAGGGCTTCGGCTCCGCGGATCTGTTCGGTCTTCGGATCATATTTGGGCTGGTAATAAACCATGAATTCCTCGTTATCCAGCGCTCGCTGCTGTCTCTCCTGTACCTTGTCAAGCCACTCCTGCTCCTCTCTGAGCTTCTCGTCGAAAAACGCCACGCCGGAGTCGCCGGAATCCTCAAGGCTCATTCTTGCCGCCGAAGCATTGTTGTACGCGGTATCAAGATCGACATTTTTATACCCTGCCGTTTTTTTATCGTGTTCCGCTGACCTGTCAAGGAGAGATACACCTGCCTGAAAACTGAATTTATGTTCGGTGTCTATTACTTCGAGGCCTTTTATGAGCTCATTGAGCCTTTCCCTTAGCTCCTCCTCGTCCGTATATTTGAGCATAAGCGCAAAATTCGCGGCGTTGGTATGAGCGCACATCTCTTTTTTACCGAGAGTGGCGTTTATCTGTGTATATATCCGGCACAGAAGCTTCTCGCCCGCTTTGAGAGAGTGACATACACAGTAATTTCTGTAATTGAGAAGTATCAGAGATACCACCGCGAATCTGAATTTGGCGTTTCTGCGCTTTTTAAGAGCCCTCTCACCCATGACCAGGAACCAGGTCCAGTTATGACCTCCGGTTACCAGATCATTAAAGAAAAGGTCCAACATATTCCTTTGCCTGATGACGTTTTTGATGGCGGAAACGAGCATGGTGATCAGTATGACAGCCATGAGCACGATCAGGGCCGCGATAGAGGAGGTGATCAGGATAACATCCCGTCTGTTGGCGTAAAAGACCGCCTTTCCTATGAACTGTTCGCTTCCGCCGTTTACGTCCACCGACAGCCAGATCGGAAGATTGATGAACCGGTCCACAGAACCGTTGAGCTCAAGGCTCTTTTCGACCTCATCCCGGTCGGACTGCATCCATTCCCTGAAGTGCAGAAAGTCCAGATGAATACGTTCATTCTTTCCCGGATAAACATAGTCTCTGTCAGTATCCCTGTAGGCAGTTACAACTTTGTCCTGAGCCGTCAGAAACAGCCTCCCGCCTTCTTCGTAGCTGCAGGAATTGACTCCCTTTTCGCGTATTACTTTCCCGTCCGCGCCGACCACGATATAATCGTGGGCTTCTCCGTCAAGAAGCGCATAGATGTTTTCATCGTTCGCTGCGCTGGCCGCTTCGTAGAGCTTTGCCAGATAACTGATGCTGTCGTATTCGGAGGACAGCTTGGTATCAATGATATATGACGTAAATTGCTGACAGGCATAGACGAGCATGACCGAGGAAACGATCGAGAACAGGATAAATTCGAATATGGATACACCTATATGCGTCCGCTTGATCTGGCGGTATTTTTTTTCACTTTTACTGGTCATGGTTCCTCCGAATATACCGGCATTTTTACATGGCATCTCAAAAGCACCGAAGCAGCTTTTGCCCTAACATCATACTATATCCCGTAAAAATTTACAATCGGGGAAGCCCGGTTACAATTCAGCTTTACAATTCAGCGCATTGTCAATGGGCCGAATTGTAAAGCTACATCGGCAGCCTTGAGGCATTGAAAGTACCGATGAGGCCTGTAAGCTTTGGTTTTCATGCCGGGTGAACAGTTGCCGGAGAAAAGGTACGAAGTTGATCATATCTTCCTCAGTCTGCTGTCATTATCTTTAAATTATCTGGCGAATTCAGCCTTAATCTGCTATTATGATGGGAGGATATGCATGTGAAATCACGCTATCCTCTTTTTAAAGCCTCAGGGGATGCGTTTGAAGGAGATAGGGATTATGAAAAGAAGATTTACTGCAGTAATGATGTCAATGATACTTATGCTTTCCGGCTGTGCAAGCCCGGCAAAGGGTGTAAACGGCATAAAATACGGTGATCCCGGGGCGTCCGGTCAGCCGGTCGAGCTGATCTGGTGGACATATTCGCCTGACGGCACTGCGCCGGATCATGCCGAAGAGGTGCTTGAAAAAGCCAATGAGATCTCCCGGGAAAAGATCGGTGTTACGGTTAATATGATATATAAATCGGAAGAACAGTTTGATCTGGATCTGCAGACCGGAGAGTACTATGATATGACCTTCAGCAGCGACTGGTGCAATGATTTTGACGGTAATGCCGCAAAGGGCTATTACTATGATATTACCGGTATGACAGAGGACGCGGCGCCAAAGCTGTATAAAGCCGTAGAACCGTGGTGGGAGATCGGAACGCTTCACGGAAGGATATACGGAGTTCCGATGCTCAAGGACCTTGGCGCGGAGGTTTTTTTTCGCATGAACAGCGATTATTTTGAAAATGAGAAGGGCATGACTCTTCCTGAGGAAATGTCCTTTGCAGAGCTGGAGCCCTATCTTAAGCTGTGGAAGGAGGATCATCCCAACGATTATCCGTTTTATATTCCGCAGGTCGGTTTATCCGGCGCTTTTCAGGTACATGAAAGAATAGTATCAAAGTATCTGGTAATACCTTACAGCAAAGCCGGAACATCGGAAGGAACAAAGATCATAACGGTTTTTGACGATGAAGAATACATGGATATGTTAAGAACCCTTCATAAATGGTATGACCTCTCCTATATCAACCCCGATGCCGCAACGACAGCGGAGGTTCCCAGATCCATACAGACTCCTGTACGGACAGGTACAGCCTGGACAGGTTTCATGGGGTGGTCAGACCCTGAGGCATATGGCTTCAATGTAAAGCTTGTCCGTTTTATCGGGCCCAATATGTCGCGGTCTACCGAACAGGGGGCGCTCATCGCCATAAATGCGGCTGCTCCCGAAAAAAATGCGGAAGCCTGTCTTAAATACATGGAGCTTTTATATACGGATAAGGAACTGAGAGATACCCTTGCATATGGGATCGAGGGGAAACATTTTGAGTATTATGAAAATACGGTAATACGTACAGACGAAGGAAATGAGCATTATATGCAGGACGCATTCGTTACTGGCCCTGCAATAAGCGCCTCTGTTGTCTCCCCGGACAGGGACGATCCTGCCGATCCTCTGCAGTGGGAGAAGGTGTATGAGGGCTACAGGGATGCCAGGATAAGCGATACTAAGGGCTTTTCCTTTGATCCAACTAATGTGGAGGCGGAGATCGCTGCGCTTGACGCAATATGGGACAGCTACAGCGCCGAGCTTGTGACAGGCACATCGGACACAGATAAGGCTGTTGCGGAAATAAGAAAACAGATGGAGGCAGCAGGCCTTGATAAGGTCAGGGAAGAAGCACAGCACCAGCTTGACGAATATCTGGAGCAATTCCGGAAAAAGACTGATTAAATCAGGGTTTCCCGGATAATGATACCATGAAGAATAAAGGCACGCTGGATAACAGTTCAATAAACAGTCTCATTACACAGTCACTTCTGAGCCTTGAAAAGGCAGGGGTCACAAAGGATGACCGCCTGCGTTTCGGTCTGTCGTTGGAAGAGATCCTGCTTGATTATCAGGGGCGTTTCCCAAAGGACAGTACCGTAACAGCAGGGTTCTTCAAAAAGGCCGGAAAGGTTAAGGTCGAGGTCGTCATAGAGGGAGATGAATACGATCCCTTAACAGACACGGATTCACTCGTCCTGATCAAGACGGTGCACAAATGGGAGGCCGCACCCTCTTATCGTTATGAAGAAGGGCGCACAGGGAGGAATGTATTAACCTATTGTTTTAAAGCAATGGGGTCACTTAAAGACAATCTTTCCTTTACATGGAAATATACCGGACCGGGCAAAGCCTTTCTGATCCTTGCCGTGGGGCTGCAGCTTGGAAGCGTGCTCTTAATGATAATCGGACCGATGCTGAGCGCCAGGATAATCGTGCAGCTGACCGACAAAGCGGTTTATCAGGTTCTGGGGACAGCTCTGCTTTTATTTGCGGTCAATCTTGTTTCGGCAGCTGTTATGGCAGGCTGTAACTGGGCTTATAACATTGTATACAATAAGACGCTGACCCTGCTCGAGACTGATATCGCCAAAAATGTGCTCAGGATCAAAAACAGAGCGGTGGAAGAGAATGGCACGGGACTGTTTATTCAGAGGCTTACCGTTGATACCTCAAATCTTGCGACGGCCTTTAATACCTTAGCTGACAATATCTCACAGATCTGCCAGTATGCCGGCATATTGATCGCAATGTTCATTGTCAGTCCTGTGGTGTTTTTGCCGGTATTGATACTGCTGTCCGCCCAGATCGCGCTGGAGCTTAAGAGGCAGAAGGTATCCCGAGATAACGGCCGTGTCTACAGGAACCATGCGGAACGGTATACCGGTATCATCGGGGAGATGGTGCGTGGCGGCAAGGATATCAAGCTGGTGAATGCGCAGGAACAGTTTGAGGAGGATCTTCGGGAGCGGATCACGGGCGCCAATGACTCAAGGATGAAGTGGGATGCGGGCAACAGAAAATACAGGCTGTTTATTTGTGTTGTACGTGAGAGCGGGGCGCTTATATTCATAGCTCTTTTAGCCTGGCTTCTTTCAAACGGAAACCTGACCGTCGCCACTGCGCTCATCCTGTTCAATTATTATACCGCTCTTGGAACACCGGCCATCACACTCCTTGGAACTATCCTTGATTTTGTCACACAGTTAAGTCTGTCCTGTGAAAGACTGAGGGATATTATGGATGACAGGATCTTTCCGAAGGAGTCATTCGGACCTGTTCATAAGGAAGATATCCGGGGAGAGATAGAATTTAAGAAGGTCGGGTTTTCATATAATGTGGCAAAGCTTAACACATCGACAAGGTGGGTACTTAAAGATCTGAGCTTTAAGGTCATGCCCGGCGAAACAGTGGCATTGGTTGGAAGAAGCGGCTCCGGAAAGACCACTATCATGAATCTGATAAGCAGACTGTATGATCCCTTTTCGGGAAAGATAACGATTGACGGTACAGACATAAAGGAGCTTGACAGAGATTCACTTCGGGGAAGTATGAGCGTAGTCACGCAGACACCGTATATTTTCCAGATGAGCATACGTGAGAATCTTCGGATCGTTAAACCTGATATGACGGAAGACGAGATGAAGGAAGCTGCAGCTCTGGCATGCATTGATGAAGAGATCGAGGCCAAGCCCGAAAAGTACGATACGGTAGTCGGAGAGGGCGGAATAAGCCTGTCGGGAGGTCAGCTTCAAAGGCTTGCGATCGCAAGAGCGCTTTTAAGAAATTCACGGATCCTTCTTCTCGATGAAGCAACCAGTGCCCTTGATAATGTTACACAGGACAAGATCCGGAGGTCATTGGACATGATCAGGGGGAAGTGTACTGTCGTTATTATCGCGCACAGATTATCAACTATTGTCGGAGCGGACAGGATCCTTTACTTACAGGATGGCAGGATCATAGCAGAAGGAAAGCATGACAGGCTGATGTCGGACTGTCCGGAATACAGGGAATTATATGAAAAAGAAGAGAAGCAGTAAACATAATAATGCCGAATTGACTCTTCTGTCCCTTCCGACTGTATTGTGGTATATTGCTTTCTGTTATCTGCCGCTATTCGGCATCATCATAGCATTTAAGCGTTACCGCCTTGTTCCCGGTAAAGGTTTTTTTTACAGCCTGATCCGGGGAAGTGATTGGGTCGGACTGTCAAACTTCCGTTTTCTGATACTTAATCCTCAGATGCTGAGGGTAGTCAGAAATACACTTTTTTATAATATTGCCTTTCTTATCCTGGGGACAGCGGTCCCGGTCACTCTGGCAGTTATCCTCTCTTATATACATTCGGGGACTGTACGATCCGTTACCCAGATCTGTATGCTTCTGCCTCATTTTATGTCCTGGGTGATAGTCAGTTATTTTGTTTTTGCTTTCCTTTCAGCAGACAGAGGCATGATAAATACGGCATTTGAGTATTTTGGGATGTCGAAGATCAATTTCTATCTCGAACCGGAGGTCTGGCCTGCGATCCTTATCCTTGTACAGCTTTGGAAAACCTCCGGGTATTCCATGCTGATCTATTATGCAAACATATGCACTATTGATACGGATCTGTTTGACTGTGCCAGGGTAGACGGAGCCTCAGTCAGCCAGGTTATCAGATATATCATTCTCCCACAGTTAAAAAGCATGATGATCGTTCTGATGCTGTTAAACCTGGGGCATATTCTTTCCACGGATTTCGGGCTCTTTTATCAGGTGACGCGAAATGCGGGATCAATACTCAGCACCACGGAAACAATTGATGTCTTCGTTTATAAGGCCCTTATGGAGCAGTCAAACTACGGATTTTCCTCGGCAGTAAGCCTGATCCAGAACGGAATAGGATGTCTGCTGCTCATTTTTGCCAACCGTATGATAAGGCTGATCGATCCGGATGGAGGTATCATATGAAAAACAGAGATCGTGACGGTTATATCATTGGACTGAATAAAGGAACCGATCTGGTCTTAAGTCTGTTTATGATCTTATTGTCGGTTTTCATGATCCTTCCCGTTATTCTGATCCTCGTGATTTCTTTTTCATCGGAAAGCTCGATCGCGCAGAACGGATACAGGTTTTTCCCGTCGGAGTGGTCAATGGATGCGTATATATTCATATTACATAATCCCGGCAATATGATCAGGGCTTTCGGACTGACCCTTGTTATCACTCTGGCGGGCACGGCCGTCTCTCTTATATTGATCAGCACGATGGCATATGTGCTCAGCAACAGAGAATACAGTCTCAGAAAAGTGCTGAATTGGGTGATCCTGATACCGATGTTCTTCAGTGGGGGACTGGCCGCTGCTTATGCGGTCAACACACAGCTGTTCGGGCTGAAAAATACGCTGTTCGCTCTTATCCTGCCCGGAGCCTGCTCAAGCTGGTACATAATCGTGATGCGGACTTATTTTATGAATAATATTCCCGATAATATCCTTGAGGCCGCCAGAATGGACGGCGCATCTGCCTTCAGGCTTTATTTTCAATTTGTTCTGCCTATGTCAAAGCCTGTTTTATTTACGGTAGGAGTCTTTGAAGCCTTTTCATACTGGAACAGCTGGTATGAAAATCTTATCTATACGGATTCCGGACACAGTGAGCTGTATACTCTGCAGTACATCTTATATAACATGGAAAGGAGCGCTTCCTGGTTTTCGGCGAACGAAAATGTAAGCGGTACTGTTATGGCGGCTGTTCCGACCGAATCTCTCAGGATGGCCCTGGCCTGTATGATCATCATTCCCGTCATTATCATATATCCGTTTTTCAGACGGTTTTTTGTGAGAGGCCTTACCGCAGGCGCCGGGAAATAGACCGAAAGAGGCCGGAAACGGACAGGGAGGAACGGTGCTTATGAACGCAAAAGAAGTTGTGGGATAAAAAGAGGATACGTTAAGGTGCTTAGAGTCTCGTTCTTAATGGCGGGTATATTCATGATAGGCATGTCGTTATTTGAAAACATTGTGTCAATCTGTATCTTCGGAGCTTGTGTTTTTGCCATGCTGCCCCTTGCCAATAATGCGATGGATTATCTTGCCAGGACGAATATCCCGGATGAGCTGCAGGGCAGAGCATGGGGATTTATAGGATTTCTTTCGCAGATAGGATATGTAGTTGCGTATGCTGTT